>JAKSQL010000002.1 GCA_024404125.1 Clostridia bacterium | reverse complement strand
CCGCAAAGGTCCGAAGAGAACGATAGCTAACAAGAAGAAATAAGCAGGAGGGTAAATAATGGCTACTGCAAAGGGTAAGACGACAGCAACCCGCCGTCGTCGTGAAAAGAAAAACATTGAACGTGGTGCCGCTCATATCCAGTCGACCTTCAATAACACAATAGTTACCATCACCGATACTCAGGGCAACGCTCTTTCATGGGCATCTGCCGGTGAGTTAGGCTTCAGAGGTTCGAAGAAGTCCACTCCGTTTGCCGCTCAGAGTGCTGCCGAAATGGCTGCCAAGGCTGCTATGGAGCACGGTCTTAAAACTGTTGAGGTTTATGTTAAAGGTCCGGGTGCCGGACGTGAGGCGGCTATCCGCGCATTACAGTCAGCAGGTCTTGAGGTAAGTATGATTAAAGACGTTACCCCGATACCGCACAATGGCTGCCGTCCTCCCAAGAGAAGACGAGTTTAATAATTTAAAAAATTTACGCATCAAAAATTTGGAGGTGTAACAGATGGCAAGATATACCGGTGCAGTATGCAGACTTTGTCGCCGTGAGGGACAGAAACTGTTCTTAAAGGGCGAACGCTGCTATTCTGATAAATGTTCGGTTGGTATCCGCGGCTATGCCCCCGGTCAACACGGACAGGGTAGAAAGAAGTCATCAGAATACGGTTTGCAGCTTCGTGCAAAGCAGACCGCGAGACGTTTTTACGGCGTTCAGGAGAATCAGTTCCATCATTATTTTGAGGTTGCTGAGAGAAAACAAGGCGTTACAGGTGATAACCTTTTACGCATACTTGAAAGCCGTCTTGACAATGTAGTTTACAGAGTAGGTTTTGCGAACAGCCGTGCAGAAGCACGTCAACTCGTAGGCCACGGTCATTTTGAAGTTAACGGCAAGAGAGTAGATATTGCTTCTTATCTTTTGAAGGCGGGCGATACCGTTAGTGTATGTGAAAAAGCACGCAATAGCGAAAAGATGAAAGCAATCATCGAAGTTAACGGTGCAAGACCCGTTCCCGAGTGGATTGACGTTGACCGCGAGAAACTTACCGCTAAAGTTATTGCTTTGCCGAACCGTGAGCAGATAGAAGCTCCGGTTGAAGAGCAACTCATTGTCGAATTCTATTCAAGATAATAAAATTATCTGTACGGTACTCGCCGCACTCAGAGTACTTTTTAAAAAATTAAAAGTGCGGAGAAAAGGAGCTTTTAAATGATAGAAATTGAAAAGCCCAGAATTGAAACCCTTGAACTCACCAATGACGGTACTTACGGTAAATTCGTAATGGAGCCGCTTGAGCGCGGTTATGCTATAACACTCGGCAACAGTATGCGCAGAGTTTTACTTTCCATACTCCCCGGTGTTGCAATAACTTCGGTTAAGATTGACGGTATTCTTCACGAGTTTTCCACCGTTCCCGGTGTAAAGGAAGACGTAACCGAGATAGTTCTTAACCTTAAGGGACTAATCGCAAAGTTACATTCTGATGCCGCAAAGAAAATTTATATTGAGGCAACCGGTCCTTGCACCGTTACCGCCGCTGATATAAAGGCAGATTCAGAGGTTGAAATTCTCAATCCGGATATGTACATTGCTACTCTTGACGAGGGTGCCAAACTCAATATGGAGATGACACTTGACAAGGGCAGAGGTTACGTTTCGGCTGAGCAGAATAAACTTTCGCAGAACGTTATCGGTGTTATTCCGATAGATTCTATTTATTCTCCCGTTTTAAAGGCAAACTTTACGGTTGATAACGCCCGTGTAGGCAGTGCGATAGATAAGAATAAATTAACGTTAGAGGTTTGGACCGACGGTTCGGTTGCCGCTAACGAGGCAGTATCACTTGCTGCTAAGATTTTGATTGAGCACTTTGAACTTTTGCTTGACCTTACCGAAGGTGTAAGCGAAACCGCAAGCATTATGGCTGAAAAGAACGATAATGCAAAAGAAAAAGCGCTTGACCTTACTATCGATGAACTTGACCTCTCGGTACGCAGTTACAACTGCTTAAAGCGTGCAGCCATCAATACGGTTGAAGACCTTATCAATAAGTCCGAAGAGGATATGATGAAGGTAAGAAACTTGGGCCGCAAGTCCTTAGAGGAAGTAATTGCCAAACTTGCTTCGTTTGGTTTTACCCTCAAGAAAAATGAAGAATAAAATTTTCTAATCCTAAAAAGGAGTGATAATAATGCCAGGTACCAGAAAATTAGGCAGAACAAGTGACCACAGAACTGCTATGCTTCGTGCAATGGTAACCTTTTTACTCGAAAACGGTAAGATAGAAACTACCGTTACAAGAGCAAAAGAAGTCAGGTCAATGGCAGAGAAATATATTACACTCGCTAAAAACGATTCTCTTCACAGTAAACGTCAGGCATTGGCTTTTATTACTAAGGAAGACGTAGTTGCAAAACTTTACAACGAAATTGCTCCTAAGTATAAAGACGTAAACGGCGGTTATTGCCGTATTACAAAAACAGGCCCTCGCCGTGGCGATGCTGCTGAAATGGCAATCATTGAGCTTGTATAATTTCTCAGTTTAGTACTCACATTTTCAATTGGCGAAACTATCGTTTTCCGAAAAAACTTTTCGGGATAATGTGTGTATTAAAATAAAAACAAAAAGTGTTCTCCGCATTCGCGGGGAACACTTTTTTGTTTTAAAGAATTTCAACTTTTATAAGGTTTGTATTGCCCGAGGTGCCGTTCGTAACACCGCCGGTGATTATTATTTTATCGCCCGAATTTAATTTAAGGTGTTCTTTTGCAAGATTTTTCGCCGTGTAAAAAAGTACCTCGGTAGAGGGCAGTTCTTCACACATAACGGGGGTTACACCCCAGGAAAGTGCAAGTTTGCGGTAGGTTTTTTTGTTTGTTGTGATGCCTAAAATATCAACCGTAGGACGAAATCGCGATACCATTCTTACGGTATTACCCGAAATTGAACACACCGCTATTGCCGAAGCATTTATATCTATCGCCATACCGCAGGTTGCGTGACTTATCGCATCAACGGTATTTTTTATAACAAATTCCGAACTCAAAAACCGTTCTTTATAGCGGATATTTTTTTCGGCTTCGAGTAAAATTCTTGACATAGTTTCAACCGCTTTTACGGGATATTTACCTGCGGCGGTTTCACCCGAGAGCATAACAGCGCTTGTGTTATCGAACACCGCATTTGCAACATCGGAAATCTCCGCTCTTGTAGGACGTGGTTTTTCTATCATTGATTCAAGCATTTCGGTAGCGGTGATAACCCTTTTGCCTAAAAGGCGACACTTTGTAATAAGGTGTTTTTGTATTGCCGGCAGTTCTTCAAATGGTATTTCAACCCCCATATCTCCCCTGCCTATTAAAATGCCGTTACATTCCGAACAGATTTCCTCTATGTTATCGACTCCCGCACGGTTTTCGATTTTTGCAATAAGGTCTTGCTCTTGGAGTCCGCTTTCAGAAAGAAAATTTTTAACGTCAATTAAATCCTGCGCTTTTGATACAAATGAGCAGGCAATAAAGTCAACGCCGTTTTGAACACCGAAAAGCAGGTCTTGCTTATCCTGCTTGCTTAAATACGGTTGCTTTAAAATTTTATTGGGAAAGCTCATACTTTTACGGTCAGAAAGCACTCCGCCCGATGTAACTTCACATATAAGGTCAATGTCAGTTTTGTCCTTTACCTTAAAACTTAAAAGACCGTTGTTAAGAAGTATGGTATCGCCTATATCAAGTTCGTCTATTATACCGGCGTAACTTACAGATACTCGGCTTACGTCACCTATTATATCCGCCTTTGTAAAGGTGAAAGTATCACCGTCTTTCAGTTCGCACTTGCCGTCCTTAAAAGTTTTTATTCGGTATTCGGGGCCTTTTGTATCGAGCAAAATTGCTATCGGCAGACCTAATTTTTCACGTACTTTTTTAATAAGATTTATGTTTTTTAAATGCTCTTCGTGGTTTGCATGCGAAAAGTTAAGGCGCGCGACATTCATACCCGCTTTGCATAACTCGGTTATTACCTCTTCGCTGTTACAGGCAGGGCCTATGGTACAAACTATTTTCGTTTTTCTGTTCATTATCAATCACCAAATAATATTATGTGTAATAAATTGAAAGAATAATAAAAAATGCGGCTAATGATTTTAAGCATTAGTCCGCATTTTTTTAATAATTAGAATATTGCTACAACTGCACCTGCGTACTTGCTTTCGATAAACGATTTAACGGTATCGCTCTGCAATGCTTTTACAAGTGCTTTAACTTTAGCACTGTTTTCGTTGCCTTCTTTAACGGCAAGAATGTTTGCATAGGTTTGTGCAGCGGTAGAAGTGGCATCTTCGGTAGCGAGTGCTTCGGATACTTTAAGGCCTGCTTCAATAGCATAGTTGCCGTTGATTACGGCAATTGCAACTTCGTCAAGTTGAGAAGGTAACAGAGCCGCTTCCATCTCAACTATGTCATAGTTGTGGGGATTTTCGGTAATGTCTTTCTTGGTTGCGGTAAGGTTTGTATTATCGTTAAGTTTGATAAGACCGCAAGCATCAAGAAGCATAAGTGCACGTGCTTCGTTAGTAGCATCGTTAGGTACTGCTATTTTAGCGCCGTCGGGAATACTCTCAAGTGCTTTTGAGGTGCCTGCATATACTCCGTACGGCTCGTAGTGGATTTTTGCAACAGATACGATGTGAGTGCCGTTTTCCTTATTAAATTGGTCAAGATACGGAGTGTGTTGGAAGTAGTTCGCATCAACGTCACCGCTTTCGGTTGCAGTGTTCGGGATAACGTAATCGTCCATAGTTTTGATTACAAGTTTATATCCGTCTTTTTCAAGTGCATCTTTGCACTGCTCAAGAACTTCGGAGTGCGGAGTTGCGCTTGCCGCTACGGTAATTGTTGTGTCTTCTTTGGCTTTGCTGTCTTTGCTGCCGCAACCGGCAAGGCATAAAGCCACGAGTGATACTGCTAAAATGATTGATAAAAATTTTTTCATAATTTTCTCTCCTTTGAAAAATTATTTATTTATTTATTTTTAATGCGTTTATCGCATTTTTTTGCAATGAAACTTAAAACTTCCTGCAAAATTTGAACTAAAATTATCAAAAGCAACGATGACATATACATTACCTTTGAATCAAATCTGTAAAGTCCGAACTGTATTGCAAGTTGACCTAAACCGCCGCCTGCTATTAAGTATGTCATAGGAGTGTATCCCAAAATAGTAGTAATCGCTATTGCCGCACCTACTATTAAAGATGGCTTTGATTCGGGGATAAGCACCTTAAATATAATCTGAAGGTTTGTAGAGCCCATAGACTGTGCCGCCTCTATAACACCCGCGTCTACCTCTTTAAAAGAGGATTCTATCATTCTCGCAACGAACGGAGCCGCCGCAATTACAAGATATACTATAAAAGCATTGTCACCGATTTTGGTGCCCAAAATGAACTTGGCAATCGGTTGAGTCATAACCAACAGGATTATAAACGGCACCGAGCGCAGTACGTTTACAACAACACCCGTAACGGCGTTTATCGGTTTGTTTGGGAAAAGACTGCCCTTTGACGTACCGTAGAGTAAAACCCCTATCGGAATACCTATTATGTATGCAATCAGTGTACCGAGTAAGGTAATTTTAAGGGTTAAGAAAATCGCTTCGCCGTAGGTCAGCAGCATTCCGTCACCGAAAAGACTGTTTACAAAGTTCATAGCGCTTCACCCTCTTTCCCGTAGGTAATGCCGTGTTCTTCAAGAAATGCAAGCGCCCTCTTTGAAAGTGCTTTATCATCAGGCAACTGTAGTATCATCTGACCGTAAATTTTACCGCCTATATCTTTTGTATCGGCGCTCAGTATATTCACGGGGCAACGGCATTCAAGAATAAGGTTTGATACAATCGGTTCTAACGCGTTAACACCGTCAAAAACAATTCGGATTTTCTCCCCGTCAACCGATTTTGTTTCGCCGCTTGCGGGCGGTAAAATAAGTTCTTTCGCAATTGCGGATTTAGGTGATAAGAATACATCCTTAACAAGACCTTTTTCCGCAACCTTACCGTTATTTAAAACGGCAACCTTATTACAAATCTGCTCTACTACCTTCATTTCGTGGGTGATAACCACTATTGTTACACCGAGTTTTTCATTGATTTGCTTAAGCAGTGACAGTATAGAACGTGTTGTGTTAGGGTCAAGAGCGCTTGTTGCTTCGTCACACAAAAGTATTTTAGGGTCGGTGGCAAGCGCACGCGCTATAGCAACTCTCTGCTTTTGTCCGCCGGATAACTGTGAAGGGTATGAGATTTCTCTGTCCGAAAGGTCAACTATTTTTAAAAGTTCTTTTGCTTTTTTAATTGCCTTTTCTTTAGGTACACCGGTTATTTCAAGCGGATAGCAAACATTTTTAAGCGCCGTTCGTTGAGATAAAAGGTTAAAGCCCTGAAAAATCATTGATACTTTATGACGCTGTTTACGTAATTGCTTCGGATTTAAGGTTGCAATATCAACACCGTCAATTAAAACCTTACCCGAGGTAGGTCTTTCAAGACAGTTAATACAACGCACAAGGGTTGATTTGCCTGCACCTGACAGACCGATTATTCCGTATATATCGCCGTCCTCAACGGTAAGAGAAACATCTTGCACCGCTTCTACCGTAGCGGTTTGAGTTTCAAAAACTTTTGAAACTTCAATCAGTTCTATCACAAAAATATCTCCTTAAACATTTTTCGTTTTTTGCAATAAAAAACGGGGGGCACTTTTAAAGATACCTCCCGAACAGTTTATAAGCAAACAATACAGTAGCGTTACCTTAATTTTCGGCACAACCGCAAAGCCCGCACATACAAACTGCCCGGGAGTTAAGCATTCGCTCAAAACGAATATTCGATTTTACCGATTTAACAAACGAATTGCTCATTTGGTGTGCCTCCTTTTTAAAATATGTTGCTATTATATCACCGCTTTAAAGCGATGTCAAGCACTTTTTTTAATTTTTTAAACTTTGCAGCGGAGCAGGTATCCTGCCGGCGCGTTCGATAAACTCTTTTGGTGAGTCTTTAAGGTTAAGGTCCATAATAGGTGCTTTCCCCAAAAGTCCGCCGAAATTGAGTTCCTCACCCGACTTTTTGCCTATTGCGGGAATAATTCTTACTGCGGTTGTTTTTGAGTTTACCATACCTATTGCGGCTTCGTCGGCAATAATAGCCGAGATTACCTCGGGCGGTGTTTCCCCCGGTACCGCTATCATATCAAGACCTACCGAACATACGGCGGTCATTGCTTCTAACTTTTCTATTTTAAGGGTGCCTTCTCTTGCGGCGGAAATCATACCTGCATCTTCAGATACGGGTATAAATGCGCCTGAAAGTCCGCCTACCGAACTTGAAGCCATAACGCCGCCTTTTTTAACGGCATCGTTAAGAAGCGCTAACGCGGCGGTAGTTCCGTGAGTACCGCATTTTTCAAGTCCCATTGCTTCCAATATATGTGCTACCGAGTCGCCTACTGCGGGGGTAGGTGCAAGGGACAAATCTACTATTCCAAACGGTACATCAAGCCGCTTTGATGCTTCGGTACCTATAAGTTGCCCCATACGTGTAATCTTAAAGGCGGTGCGTTTGATTGTTTCGGCAACCTCACCTAAATCGCCCTTAAAGTCTTTTAAAGCGGCACTTACCACACCCGGACCCGAAACGCCTACGTTTATAACACAGTCCGGCTCTCCTACGCCGTGGAATGCGCCTGCCATAAAGGGATTATCTTCGGGCGCGTTGCAAAATACAACTAACTTTGCGCAACCGATACAGTTATCTTCCTTGGTTATCTCGGCGGTTTTTACTATTGTTTCGCCTAAAAGTTTAACGGCGTCCATATTTATTCCCGATTTTGTAGAACCGATATTTACCGAAGAACATATATTTTTTGTTTCACTGAGCGCATACGGAATGGATTCTATAAGTTCTCTGTCACCTGCGGAAAAGCCCTTATGCACCAAAGCGGAATAGCCGCCCAAAAAGTTTACACCTGTAGCATCTGCCGCTTTTTGTAAAGTTTTTGCATAAATAATCGGGTCTGCTTTTGAGGAGGCGGCAATCATCGAAATCGGAGTTACGGATATTCGCTTGTTTATTATCGGAATACCGTACTCTTTTTCGAGCTGTTCTCCTACTTTTACAAGGTTTCCCGCTTTGCGTGTTATCTTTTCGTAAATTTTATCGCAGGCCGCTTTTGCATCGGAATCTGCGCAGTCAAGTAAGGAAATACCCATAGTTACGGTGCGGATATCGAGATTATCCTGCTTTATCATATTTATGGTTTCCATTATATCGTTAAGGTTAAGCATAGTTCCTCCAAATTATATTCGGTGCATACTGTTAAATATGTCTTCGTGCATAACGCGTATTTCAACACCCGCGTTTTCACCGAGCTTTTTCATACTTTCGGAAAATTCGGAAAATTCACATTTTAAATTTTCGGTATCGGTAAGCATTACCATAACGAAAAGTCCCTGCAAAACAGATTGAGTTATATCTATTATGTTAACGTTGTTTTGAGCACAAACGGAACTTACTTTTGAAATGATACCTACGGTATCTTTCCCCATTACTGAAATTACGGTCTTTTTCATAATTAGTCATTTTTCTCCTTATCACTTGCTGCATAAAATAAATTTTTAATTACTCTTATTATCAAAGCGCAACACATTATCGCAACACCTGCAACTAAAAACGGCATATAGAAATATCCTGCAATAAGCATAATAAGACCTGCACAAAGGCAGCAGCTTGAAATGCGTCTTAAAAGAGTGACGTTCGTTTTTGAAAAGACTTCACCTGAAATCAAATTTTTTATGAGTTTTCTCAGCGAAATCAAAACCGTAAAAGCAAATGGTACGCACGGATAATATGCAATCATAACGGTCGCTGCTATCTGCATAGGTCTGCCTTTTACCTCAACGTAGGTGGTAATAAGGAACGGAAGTGCTACCGAAAGCAGTATAAAAAGTAATATTACCGCGTCTAACACCCAAAGCATCACTTTTATTGATTTTTCATGAGTTTTCATATAAATCCCACTCTTTTTAAGACTTTAAGACATTATACAACAAAGCGGTAATTTTTTCAAGTCGTTGAATGTCGCAAATTATGCTCTAAAGTGAAAAATGACAGGAGGGTTAACTTATGAAACGTGAAGACAAATATTTAAGTTCGTCACTTAAAAGTCTTTTAAACGAGCGGTTGTCATCAGCGGAAGAGCAGTCACTTAAAGACGAGGGGTTTAACGTAAAGAATCCCAAACGAAAGACCGCGGTAATGATAGCACTTTATAAGAAAGCGGCATCGGGTGACCTTTCTGCCATAAAAGAACTCATAAGTATTGTAAGCGACGTAAAGAGTGATGCTCAAAGTAAGGCGGTGATAATTATTGACGACGTTACCCCTAAAAATATCTGAAACCGTAGGCGGCGGATACGATGAGTACTGGAACTGCGAAAAAAGGTATCGGGTGCTTAAAGGGGGAAAGGCGTCTAAAAAAAGCACAACCACTGCTTTGAATTTCATTTACCGTCTTATGAGGTACAGCGGTTCAAATCTTTTGGTGGTGCGACAGGTGATGAACACTCACAGAGACTCTACCTTTGCGCAACTCAAATGGGCGCAGGAGAAACTGGGGGTTTCTCATTTGTGGCAAAACACCGTATCTCCTATGGAGATGACCTATACACCGACAGGGCAAAAAATTCTTTTTCGCGGGTTTGACGACGTCTTGAAACTTGCCTCCACTACCGTCAGTACGGGGTATCTTAATTTCGTATGGGTAGAGGAAGCGTTCGAGATTGCACGCGAAGAAGATTTCGATAAACTTGACCTATCGGTACCTCGGGGTGATATTCCCGATAATCTTTACAAGCAGACCACCCTTACCTTCAATCCGTGGAATAGCGAGCATTGGCTTAAAAAGCGTTTCTTTGACAAGGCATCTTCGGACACTGCAACCTTTTCGACTAATTATTTGTGCAACGAATTTTTAGACGATACCGACAGAGCCGTCTTTGAACGTTTAAAAAGGTCAAACCGCCGCAAATACGAGGTTGCAGGGCTTGGAAATTGGGGCATATCGGAGGGACTTGTTTTTGAAAACTGGTCGGTCGGAGAAATAAACACCGACATACAAGACAGTTACAAGTGGAAAAACTTTTTCGGTCTTGATTACGGTTATACCAACGACCCTACGGCATTTATCGCTTTTAAGGTAAATCCCGTAGATAAAAAGATTTATATTTATGACGAGTTTTACAAAGTGAGAATGCTCAACTGCGATATTGCGAGCGAGATTAAGAAAAGGGGCTTTTCAAAAGAGCGTATTAGAGCCGACTGCGCAGAGCCGAAATCCAATGACGATTTACGGCGGCTCGGTATAGCAAGGATAGTTCCTTCGGTTAAAGGGCGTGACAGTATTTTAAACGGCATATCGAAAATTTGCGAATACGAAATAACGGTAAATCCAAAGTGCGTTAACACTGTAAAAGAACTTTCTTCGTACATATATTCCGATTCAAATAAAGAAAACGGCAGGCCGTTACCTAAAGACTGTGACAATCATTTAATGGACGCTTTGCGCTATGCTTTTGAAGACGTTAAGTATTTTCGCCCCGAGAAAGAAAAAGAAAACAGAAAATTGCCGCCTAAATTTATAGGCGGTGAAGATTTTAACGGAGGTTGGAACTTATGAACTTATTTACGCTTATCCTCGCATCAGTGCTTTTCTTTGCGGTTGGATTTATTTTGGGGCTTACCTACGAAGGCCCGAAAAAAGCACCGCAAAGAATAATTGACCGCACAGAGAGTGCGGTAATTAAAAAACTCAACGGGGAATACAGAAACTTTTTGAGTTATGACGGAACAAATCAGATTTAAGGAGATTTTATGGAAAAAGAATTGGAAACTGCAAAAACCGTACCACAGGAAGAAACGTGTAGTTCCGATAAAAAGGATACCACACCCGAAAACACCGTAAGCGTTCCGGTAAAATTTAACAAAGAAATAAAGAATTTGCCTATTTACGAGGCGGCACAGTACGCGCAAAAGGGTATGAAATACGACCTTATAAGCGATGATTACAAAAGACTTAAAGAACTTGCTCAAAAGCAGAATAAAAGCGTAGGCGAGTTTTTATCGTTCGTTGAAAAAACAGTAAACGAAAACCGTAAAAACGAACTTATAAGCGAGTGCGGGAACGAGCAGATTGCCGACCGCGTTTTAGGTCTTGAAAATAAAGTAAACGATAATAAGTTTGATTCGTTTAACGAATTAAACGAGAACTTTCCCGATATAAAGAGCGCCGAGCAACTGCCCGAAGAGGTAGTAGGCGCGGCAAACGAGAAAGGCAGCCGTTTACTTGATGAATATTTGCGCTATCTTTTAAAAGAGAAACGCAATAAAGCAAAACTCTTAAAGCAGTCCGAAAGTGCGAAAGTATCGTCAGTCGGCTCGCTTAACGAGGCAGATGTAAAAGAATATGACCCCACAAGGCAGGAATTTTTAAAAGGTCTTTGGGGATAAAAAGGAGAAAAAACAATGGCTATAAATTCACTTGAAAACGCAGTCAGATATTCTGACGAACTTGATAAACTTTTCGAGCAGAAAAGTGCAACCGGCTTTTTCGCCGATAATGCTCTTGCAACAAAATTCGTAGGAGCAAAAACCGTAATAATACCCGATGTAGATTTCCAAGGTCTTGCCGATTATGACCGCGACAGCGGTTTTTCAAGAGGCGCTATTACGGTAAGTAATACTTCATACACAATGTCTATGGACCGTGCCCGTTCTTTGCAGATTGACCGCGAGGATATGGACGAAACCGGCATAGCAAATCTTGCAGGTAAGATACTCGGCGAATATGTTCGCACAAAGGTAGTGCCCGAATGCGATGCCTATGTAATTTCAAAACTCGCAGGTCTTGCCAACAGTCGTGCAAACGTAATAAACGGCGATACCACAAAGCCGTTTGCGGCACTTTGCGACCTTATTAAAGAGGTACAAAGCAAGGTGGGTTACGATGAGGAACTCGTTGCTTTTATTGATTCCCATTTCTATGCTGCTTTGCAGAATTCAAGCGAGATTTCGCGTATGATTACCGTATCCGATTTCAAGCAAGGTGAAATAAACTTAAAGGTTAAGTCTATTAACGGTGTTGCTTTAATACCCGTAGTTTCCGAACGTATGAAAACAAGTTATACCTTTAATAACACTACCGCCGGCGGATTCACTCCTGCGGCTAATGCGAGAGAGGTATATATGCTCGTATGTCCGAAATCGGGCGCACACCTTGTAAAGAAAACCGAAAAGTTAAGAGTTTTCACACCCGAGCAGAACGTTGATGCCGATGCTTATAAATTCGATTACCGTATCTATTATGATGTATTCGTAGAAAAGAGCGGTCTTGACGCAGTTTGGGCGTGGATTGCTCCCGCAGTTACAATTTCGGCTCAACCGTCCGATGTAACCAAAACCGAGGGCTCAATCTCGGGCAGTATCGGTGTAACCGCTTCCTGCAGCGGAGCAACCCTTACTTATCAGTGGTATTCTTGTGATGACACAAGCGGCAATAACGCTGTTAAAATAGCAAGCAGAACTTCCGCTTCGATGACCATTCCCACCGACCTTACGGCAGGCAAGTATTATTACTTTGTAAAGATATTTGCTGACGGCATACTTGCAACCTCTTCAACAGTTGCAACCGTAACCGTAAACGAAGCAGAGGACTGATATTAACAAAAGCCGCCTGAAATGACCTTTCAGGCGGTCTTAAGAATACAAAGGAGTGAAAAAAGATGAATATTGCTCCCGAACAAATCTACTCGGAGTATTCAAAGGCATTACAGTTTAAATCGTCGCTTGGAAGTAAGGGCATATACGAGCAAAACAAATTAAACGAGCGCTTTTATATAGGTGACCAATGGTACGGAGCAAACTGCGGCAATGAGCGCCCGCTTGTAAGGTACAACATAATAAAGCGCATAGGCGACTATAAAATGTCACAGATAGTATCAAACCCCGTAAAAATTTCTTTTTTGGCGGACGGTATACCCGATACGGTAAAATCAAAAGACGGTGTTATAAAAACAAAACGCGAAATTTCAGAAAACTCGGATTTCAAGTTTACAGGCAAGCCGGACGGCACCGAAATAAACAGTTTGCTTTCTGTTCTTTGCGATTACCGTGAAGTTACCGCGAGAAGACTTAAGTTTGAAAATCTTTGCGGAAAACTTCTTAAAAAGGCATACATAGGCGGCGCGAGTGTGCTTTATACCTATTGGGACGATAATATTAAGTCGGACACTATGCCTTACGGCAGCATATCGGGCGATATAAACTGTGAAGTGCTTGATATCGAAAACGTATATTTTGCCGACCCGTTTAAAAGCGATGTGCAGTCACAGCCGTTTATTATAATCGCGAGTAAACGCTCTGCCGAGGACGTAATAAGGGAAGCAGAAAATTACGGCGGTGACTTAAAGGCACTTAAAAATCTGTCCGGCGGTAAGAAAGAAAATAAAATACTCGTTCTTACAAAACTCTATAAGGAATATAAAAGTAATGGTAAGTGTTTAATAAAGTGTGTTAAGGTCACCGAAAATGCAACGGTACGAAAGCCGTTCGATACGGGGCTTTCACTCTATCCGATAGCGGTATTTAATTGGGAACAAAGGTCAAATCTCGCTTACGGAGAAAGCGAAATCACCTATCTTATTCCGAATCAGATTGCCATTAACCGTATGATTACGGCAAACGTGTGGTCTGCAATGACTATGGGTATGCCGCTTATGGTAGTGAACGGTGATACCGTTACCGCCGATATAACAAATGACCCCGGTCAGATAATAAAGGTTTACGGCACTAACGAGGACGTAGAGGGTGCGGTGCGCTATATAACACCGCCGCAGAATTTCGGTGATTTCTCGGCTGCCATATCTGAACTTATCAAAAACACTCTTTCGCAGAGCGGTGCCAATGAAACGGCGCTTGGCGAGAGTGTGGGTGAAAATGCCACGGCACTTGCGGTTTTGCAGAGCGCCGCAAATTTACCTATGCGGCTTATCAAAAACCGATACTATGCCTTTTTAGAGCAGATAACAGGAATCTGGCTCGACTTTTGGTTCTCAAAATACGGAGAGCGGTATATAAAAATCGAGGATGCAAACGGTGTGTGGTATTTCCCGTTTAATTCGGAGCGCTACAAAGACCTTGCGGTAAGTGTGAGGGCGGATGCCGACACAACGCAGAAGTTCACAAAAAGTGAAAGTGTAAATATGCTTACAAGTCTTTACGATAAGGGAATTATTGATAAAGAGCAGTACCTTAAACGTCTGCCTGCGGAATTGATTCCCGACCTTAAAGAACTGCTTAAAGCAAAGGAGGATAAAAATGACGGGATATGATATATCGGAAAGGGTAAATATGCTGTTAGGGTATACCGATGTTGCATTGGGTGACGGTCACGAAAAAGAAATTTTAAATGCCGTAAACCGAATAGGTTTTGACCTTATCGGTATGGAGAGCATAAACTCTTTAAACGACGAACTTAATATAAACGAAAATATTGCCGATGCGATAGTGTACGGAGTTTGTATGATAATAACACTCACTTGGTCCGACAGTGCAAAGAATATCCTTTTTACCGATATTTACAATCAAAAGAGAGCATCGGCAAAATCCTCGAATGTTAAAATAAAAGATACTATACCTTATGTATCACGGGGGTGATAACTTGAAATACAAATCATTGCCGATAAACAATTCAAAGCAGTTTAAGTTTCCGCTTTTTTCAGCGGGAGTGAGCGCCGATAGGTCTGACTTTCTTTCAGACCCCAAATACTTAAGTGAGTGCAAGAATATGTATTTTAAAGACGGACTTTTAAAGACACGTCCCGGCATAGACTGTACTGACGGGGAAAGTTTTCTTGATAGTGCGGACGGTGAGTTAATCTGCCGTAACAAATTCACCCTTACCGATACAAAGGCATATATAGACGATACCGCCTATTCGGTAGGGTATGCGGTGTACACCGATATTTTTTCCACCGTTGAATACGTGCGGGTGTTTCTTGTTGATGCCGGCGGGCAGATACGTCCTGCGGGATATATAGAGTACAACAGGGTTGAAGAAGATGTTTTCTACCGGTTTGACAGGGTGTTTTTCGTAACCGCCGAGCCCGCGTACGGTAAGGGCATATATGCATTCCTTACAAGAAAAAATCAGTATAATCACAGTCAGGTGTCATACGGCATATTTGAGTGCAGTAATGATTTTGGGGACTGGGTTTCCGTAAGTTACGGTGACTGCTATACACCTATTATATATCTTAACGGCAGAGGCAACTGTTATTCACAAATGTTGCCCGAAGCAGACCCGTACGAGTACGAGCCGATAGTGCCCGAATCGCTGAATCTCTTAAACGGCAAGTTTAAGGCGTATTTTACAACCGACAGTTTTTCCGATTCGTTTAAACTGCCCGTTAAAAACATAGACCAAAATTTTGTGGAGATAATAATGCATTCATCGCCTACTACTCAAACTGTATGGTCGATTTCTCCGCTTTCAAATTCCGTTACCAAAACATATCTTACTTATCAGATTACGGCAACTGTAAACAGGCAAACGGGCATTATAAGTTTCACCTCTCCAAACGGCCCTTTTACTATGCCTTGTGCCGACGATTTCAGCGGCAATAACCTCGAAATCATCGCGTATAAAACAGTTGAGGGCGGCATAGAAAGAATAGTAGGTGCCAAACACTTTGCCACCTTTAATTCGCGGCTTTTCCTTTGCGGAAGTGACGCAGCGCCCAATCAGGTCGTAAGCGCAAAACTAAATAACCTTTTCTATTTTCCGAGCAATGCCACCGTTTCGGTAGGCACGGCACTTAATAGGGTTACGGCGCTTGGAGTGGTATGTAATAAACTTATTGCCTTTAAGCCGGACGAAATATATAAAATAGATATAACGTCAGGCGGCTCGTTTACGGTAGAGGGAGATTTGTTTGATATAACCTCAAACTTTTTTAAAGATGATACTCTGGTTGCCACCAACGTTCATAAGAGCATAGGTTGCGACCTGCCTGATACATTGCGGTGTTGTTCTAACCGTCTTGTATGGTTTTCAAAAAACGGTAAGGCGTATACACTTGCAACTACAACTTACGGCAAAGAGAATAACATTTTCTGCGTATCGTCACTCGTGGAAAACCTCATAAAAGAAAAAGCGGAGGAAGAAATTTCAAATGCGGTTGCGGTCTGCATTGACGGATATTACCTTTTATTTATCGGCGATCACTGTTTTGTACTTGATTACCGAATAAAAGACTTCGGTTATCCGCAAAAATACGCAGGTGCGAAAGACGGTGAAAACGCGGTATCATGGTATTATTGGGAAATAAACGAAAACCTTATAAACCGCAGTGTGTCATCAGTAGAAAACGCGGTGATATTTGCCCTTAATAATGATGGCAACAATTTTCACTATACCGCAGTACTTAAGGGCGAGAGCGATACATCTGCGGATGTAGACGAAGACGGCGAAACGGTATACACACATTACCCGATAGAAAGTGTTTTCGCTACCGCAGACTGTAATTTCGGCAGTCTTGAAAAACTGAAAAATATAAACGAGGTGTATGCGGGATTTCAGATGTCGGCAAATCTCGAATTGGAACTTTGCGGCAACGATAAAACGCAAAGTGTGAATTTAAGACCGTACGAGCAGTCATCGTACAAGGTTTACGGCATTATACCGCGGCTAAATAAAGTCACTTCATTTAAATTAAAAGGCAGGTCGAATAAACCGATAAGTGTAGGAGAAATTTCGGTAAACTACACTTTACTTCGTGATATAAGGTGATAAGATGAAAAAATGTTTGCTTTTACTTTTTGCCGTATGTTTTTTGATTGCAGGGTGCAGTAGCAATACCGCCCTGCCGCAAAAAAGAATAGTGCCCGTCAGCGAAAGCAAAAAATACATGGTAGGTGTTTGGCTTTCCTACAGTGAGATAAACGCGATTATATCCGATAACGGACTTGAAAGTAATTTAAACAAGGTTATTTCGAATTTAAACAGTATATCGGCTACTGATATTTTTATCCACGTAAGAGCGTTTTGTGACAGTATATACCCTTCAAAACTTTTTCCTCAAACCGAGTTTTCAAATAAATATAACTACGATATTTTTGAGTATATGATAACAAAGTGCCATGAAAACGGAATACGGGTACACGCCTGGATAAATCCTTACAGAGTATCAAGTGCAACAAACGATATAAATGCTCTTTCGGATAAATGTCTTGCTAAATCCCTTTATAACAAAGATGTTTCAAACATAGGCATTACCGAAAACGGAATATACCTGAATCCTGCGAGTGAGCAGTGTAAAAAGGCGGTGGTAGACGGCATACGTGAGATACTCGATAATTACGCCGTAGACGGCATACATTTTGACGATTATTTCTATCCTACAACCGCCGAAAGTTTTGACAGTGAAAGTTACAGAAGATACTGTGAAAATACAAAAGTTCCTTTCGGTCTTGACGAATACAGACGCGCTAACGTAAATTCCCTGATAGCCGCCTGCTATACCGCAATTAAGTTTAAGGATAAGAATATAACTTTCAGTATAAGTCCCGCGGCGGATATTGATAAAAATTACAGTTGCCGCTATGCCGATATAAAATCGTTTTGCGAAAGCGGTTGTGTTGACCTTATAATTCCGCAACTGTATTTCGGTTTTAGTTATCCCGATAACAACTTTTGCTTTGATACGCTTTTAAACCGTTGGGAAAACGAACTTAAAGATACAAACGTAAAAATTGCGGTAGGCATCGCGTCTTATAAGGTGGGTACGAATGCCGAGCCGGACTGCGAAGAGTGGCACGATAACACCGATATACTCTCGCGCCAATGCGCTATGTGTAAAAGCGACAAAAACATTTGCGGGCATATATTTTTCTCTTATTCGTCACTTTTCTCTTCAAGCGCAGTAAATATAAAAGCAAGAGAGAAGATAAAATAAAAAAAGCACTCTTTCAATCGAAAGAGTGCTTTTGCTGTGTCTTAAATCAGTTTGTCTTTTTTGCGTCTTTAAATTCGCGGTACTTAACCCAAAGCGGACCTGCGATAAAGAGGGAAGAGAAACAACCCGAAAGCAGACCGAATGCCATAGGAATAGCGAAAGAACGAAGCGAGGTAAGACCGAACATTTCGGATACTACAACTATCGTAATTACCGCGCCTATGGTGGTAATGGATGTCATAATGTTACGTTTTATAACACCTGCTATACTCTGATTCATATTATCGTTTATCGGCAACTGCGGATTGTATTTTTTTATCTCACGAACGCGGTCATATACAACTATGGTATCGTTAAGCGAGTAACCGAGTATTGTAAGTACTACCGCCATATAGTTAGAGTCTATCGGCAGTCTGAATATTACACAGATAAAGAAGGTTACAAGAAGGTCAAGAACGAGTGCGCAAAGTGCGGTAAGAGCCGCGGATACGCCGCCTATGTTCTTAAATCTTATACCAACGTATATAACAACGAGTGCCGCGGTTATAAGAACTGCAACCAAACTCTTGGCAAAGAAGTTGCCCGCAACCGATGCGCTTACTGAGGTAGAGTCGTAAATTTCAAACGAGTTATCCTTAAACTTTTCGGTAAGTTTTTCGGTGATGCTCTTTTGTTTTTCGGTGGAAAGGGATTTCTTACCCGCAAGGTTAATTGCAAACGTTTTGGTATCGCCCGCAAAAGAGGTGTTTTGACTTACCGAGAAATCGTCCTTAATAACCGATTTAACGGCATCTTTAAAATCTGCCTCTTTAACGTCGCCCGAATACGAATAGGTAATTCTCGTACCACCGCTGAAGTTAATATCAAGTTTAGGACCTAATACAAAGGTCATAACCAAACCGATAACGAATATTGCCGCGTAAACAATCAAAGTAAGTTTAAGTATTTTTTTGGAGTCAATAGTTTTATTAGCCATTTTTCTTACCTCCGTAAAAAGCAGGATTTCTTAAGAATTTGAACTGTGAAACACTCTTAAGCATATACTTGGAAGCAAGAACGCCCATTATAAGGTTGAATATAACGCCTACGAGCAAGGTATAACCGAAAGAGTAAATCGAGCCGGTAATTGAGGTACCGAAAATCGACATAATCGGTGAAAATACTTTTGCAAGGAAACTGTCCGGAGTACCGAAAGCGCCCATAAGAACTATTGATACGATAACTATCGTAACGTTACCGTCTATAATAGCCGAAAGACTGTTCTTAAAGCCGGAGTCTATAGCGCCGTCAATAGTCTTGCCTTTTCTGAATTCATCCTTTATACGCTCGGCGGCAATAACGTTACAGTCAACACCTACACCGATTGAAAGAATGATACCCGCGATACCCGGTATCGTAAGGGTGAAACTTGAAGCGCCGGGGAAGAATCCCGATATGCAGGCAATAGAGCCGGCAAGCTGACCTAAAAGTGCGAACGCCGCAACCACACCGTTTACACGGTAGAAAACTATCATAAGTATGCAAACAAAAGCGAATGCAATGGCACCGGCTATAAGCATAACGTCAAGCGCATCGGAGCCGAGTGAAGGAGATACTATCTGCAACTTACTGTTATCAACCGTAAGTGCAAACGGAAGCGAGCCGGCGTTAATCTTGTCCGCAAGTGCTTTGGCACTTTCCTCGGTAAAGTTACCGTGAATTATCGCTTCACCGCCGGTAATTGCCTCTGAACAGGAAGCGGTTGAAATGTTGGTAGAGTCCATATAAATCGAAATGGACTGACCGCTTTGCGCCGCTTCTGACGTTGCTTTTGCAAATGCTTCTTTACCTTCCGAATTAAGTTTAAGGGTAACTATGTAACCGTAGTTATTCTGTGTATCGTAGGTATAGTCGGCTTTCTTTACTACCGCACCGTCCATAAACGCTTCGCCCGAATTATCGGAGCCCAAGTAGAAAGAAAGTTTTGCGGTAGCGCCGAGTTCCTCAATAGCACCCTGCGCATCAAAATTGCTTTCGTCCGCTGCCCAAGGGAAACGAACTATTACTTGATGGTTTGCATTTGAAACTTCAACCTCGTAGTCGGTAATGTTTTGGTTTACAAGACGTGTTTCAAGCATTGCTTTTGCAGACTGCATATCGTCATTCGTGATTTCAACGCCCTCTTTATCGGGAGAGAAAACCGCTTCAACACCGCCGCGGATATCAATACCCCAACGAATATCGTCTGCTCCTTTAATGTAAACTTTTTTGGTATCGCCGTGATAATCGCTTATTCCGAAGAACGCACAGTATGAAAGTGCTAAAATCAGAACAAATATCACGAAGAACCAGGGTTTTGCCACTCTTTTGGATTTCATTTTGAGTCCTCCGTTTTTTATTAAAACTGACAGTTTTAATATAATATCTTATATATTATAACTGCTAATTGCCGTAAAGTCAATTATTAAGTAATTTTTCGAGTGCCGCGTACTTGACTGCAGTGCAAAGCACCTCGGTCGCTTTTTTAAGTTCTTCAAGAGAGGGATACGTGGGTGCTATTCTTAAATTGGAGTCCTTTTCGTCTTTGCCGTAGGGATAAGTCGCTCCTGCACCCGTAAGTACAACTCCTGCTTCTTTACAAAGTTCGCAGGTGCGCTTTGCACAACCGTCTAAAACATAAAGACTTATAAAGTATCCGCCTTTTGGATTAGTCCAATGCGCAATGCCGGCAGGTGTAAGTTCACTTTCAAACGAACTTATAACACTTTCAAATTTAGGTCTTATAAGTTCGGCATGTTTCTTCATATGCTCGGTTACTTCTTTTTTGTTGTGCAAAAAGCGGGCATGTAAAAGCATATTGAGTTTATCTGGGCCTACGGTCTGATATTTTATACGGCATTTAAGCATATTAAGCACCTTTTCACTTGCCGCCATAGCCGAAACGCCCGCACCGGGGAAGGTGATTTTAGAGGTAGACGCGAATATAATCGGAAGGTCTTCGTTTCCTGATTTTATGCATTCTTCGTATAGGTTTAGCAATTTGTCACCGTCACCGTAAAGGTCATGTACACAGTAGGCATTATCCCAGAAAATTTTGAAATCTTTGGCAGCGGGTTTTAAGGTGGCAAAGCGCTTTACAACCTCGTCCGAATAGGTTACACCCTCGGGGTTTGAGTATTTTGGAACACACCATATACCCTTAACACTTTCGTCTTTAACAAGCCGCTCTACCTTATCCATATCGGGACCGTTTTCGTTCATTTCTATAGGGATAAGTTCAAAACCGAAATATTCGGTAACTGCGAAATGACGGTCATATCCCGGCACCGGACACAAAAACTTTCTGTTTTTCGTTTCATACCATGGTTTATCACCGAAACCGTGTGTCATACCCTGCGATACGGCATCAAACATAAGATTTAAGGAAGAGTTACCCCCTATAATCACCTGACTTGCGGGCATACCCAATATAACCGCAAAAAGTGCGCGCATTTCTTTTATGCCCTCTATACCGCCGTAGTTAAGGCAGTCTACACCGTCCTCATTTAAAAAGCCGTTTGCACCGTCAGTAACGTCAAGCATATTTTTGCTTAGCATAACGTTATCCTTGCAGGGCTTGCCTCTTGACATATCAAGTTTAAGTCCCTTTGCTTTGTGGGTTTCGTATTCAGATTTAACGCTCTCGAATTCTTTTTCGAGTTCGCTTTTGTTCATTTTAAGATAAGAATTCATAGATTTCCTCCAAGATGCTTTAAGTGCAAGCTAAATTATACACGGTTTTTATCCGTTTTTCAACTAAAATTCGCCGCGACTGCGCAGTATTTTCAGTTTAAGTACGGCGGCTTGGGTTTTGGCATCGCATATCTCACCGTGCAGTATCTTTTCGACTAACGTGTCGAGTTTCATCTTTTCTACCGTAAGGAACTCATCTTCATCGGGTTTTGACTCTCCGAAAGTAAGACCTTTTGCCGCGTAAAGCCATATAATTTCACCGCAGTATCCGGGTGTGGGATACAGTTTGCCTAAAAATTTATACTCGCTTGCAGTAGCCCCTGTTTCTTCTTTGAGTTCGCGTTTTCCGCAAACAAGGGGATCTTCGTCTTTGCTGTCACGTTTGCCTGCCGGTATCTCAAGTATCTCTTCACTGTAAGGATATCGGTACTGCTTTACAAGTAATACGTTATCATCGCTGTCAATAGCGGCAACACAAACGCCGCCGTTGTGCTCTATTACCTCTCTTGTGGCGGTAGTGCCGTCAGGCAAAAGTGCTTTATCCTTGCGCAGTTTTATTATTCTGCCGGTATAAACGTACTCTTTTTCAAGTTGTTCTTCTTTTAAATTCATTAAAAACATCTTCCTTTAATATATTTTAAGTACGAGGTGTTACTTATGGGAAAATACAACGGCGATATAGATTATGCATATCTTTCAAAAGCCGTTTTTGAACTTGGTGAAAGGTATCCTTTTTTAAAGACTTTTTCTATCGGACAAAGCGCAGGCGGCAGAGAAATATTTGCGCTCTCCGTAGGCAGTATGTCCTCTGCGGCACTTATGGCGGGAGCATTTCACGGCAGCGAACATATCACCGTAAATGTACTGCTTAAATTTGCCGAGCAACTTTGTTTTGCCATTGATACCAATAGCAGTATCGAGGGCATAAATGTTAAAAAAGGTCTTTACGGCAGAGGAGCGGTTATTATCCCCTGCGTAAATCCGGACGGTTGCGAAATTTCAATTCACGGTTTTTCCGCTGCGGGAAATATGGCGGATAAAATACGTGTTATAAGTAAAGGCGATTATATTCATTACAATTCAAATTTACGCGGAGTGGATATAAATCATAACTTTGACGCCGATTGGGAAACGGTGCGTAAGAAAGAAAGAAAGGCGGGCATTTTCGGCCCTTCAAAAACGCGCTACGGGGGTCCGTTCCCCGAAAGCGAGCCGGAAACGGCGGCACTTTGCGAGTTTTGCAGAACAAATTACATATCTCATGCCGTCGCTTTTCATACACAGGGCGAGGTTATATACTGGACTTTCGGCGATAAAACCCCGCCTAAAAGCGAACAAATAGCGCAAATAATGGCAACCTCGAGCGGCTACGCGCTTGATTTTCCCGAAACTATGGCAACGGGCGGCGGCTTTAAGGATTGGTTTATAAAAGAATTTAACCGCCCCGCCTTTACGGTGGAACTCGGTATCGGCAAAAATCCTTTGCCGATAGAAGACGCAGACGAACTGTACTTAAGGGTGCGCGAAATGCTTATGCTAACCACAATAATGTAACTATTTTACTACCTTGAAAACAGAAATTCAAGTGTTCGGATATTATCAAAAATATCGGGGAAAAATACAATAAAATACGGTATTGACTTTTTGACTGAAAAGTCCGATAATGTAATGGAAAGTTGTCCAAACTTTCGAAATATCAACGGTCATTTTCAAAAACCGTTCTGTTTTTGAAACTTTTTTGCAACTTACGGTTGCGAAAAAATCAAAGTTTAGTTGCTTGTGTTTTTTTTATGATGTTGCTAAAATGATAACGTCAAATAAAAAATACGGAAGGACAGTGGGTATGACAATAGGTGAAAAAATAGCACAGTTGCGCGAAGCATCGGGTATATCTCAAGAACAGCTTGCCGAAAAGATAAACGTTTCAAGGCAGTCCGTATCGAAATGGGAAATGGATCAGGCACTTCCGCAGATAGATAAGGTTTTGCAGTTGTGTGAACTGTTCGGCGTTTCAACCGATGAATTGCTTCACGAAAAGATGTCGATAGCAAGCGCCGTCAAGGGCGAGCCGCGAAAGAACAAGTATTTCGGGACCGACGGTTTCAGAGGCGAAGCAAATTTAGGTCTTACCTCTATGCAAGCATATAAAGTAGGAAGATTTTTGGGTTGGTACTATTCTTCCGAACTCTCGGGTTGTACAAAGCCCGGATACCGTCCGAGAATAGTTATCGGTAAGGATACAAGACGTTCAAGTTATATGCTTGAATATTCTATAGCCGCCGGTATAACCGCATCGGGAGCCGACGCGTATATGCTTCACGTTACCACCACACCGAGTGTTTCGTATGTTACAAGGCAGGATGAATTTGACTGCGGTATAATGATAACCGCGTCCCACAATCCTTTTTACGATAACGGTATAAAAGTCATTAACCGTTACGGCGAAAAAATTGACGATGATACCACACTTCTTATAGAGGCGTATATTGACGGTGATTTAAAAGAACTCGGAATATCCGCTAACGATATCCCGCTTGCCTGCCGTGAAAAGATAGGATGCATAGTGGACTATGTTTCGGGAAGAAACAGATACCTCGGATATCTTATTTCGCTCGCATCAAATTCTTATAAGCACTTAAAAATAGGTCTTGACTGCGCTAACGGTGCATCTTGGATGATAGCAAGGTCTGTATTCAGCGCGCTCGGCGCACAAACCGTAATAGTAGGAGCCGAGCCGGACGGTCTTAACGTAAACAACGGTTGCGGCTCAACACATATTGATAACCTGCGAAAGTTGGTAAAAGAGCAACATCTTGATTTGGGCTTTGCTTTTGACGGCGATGCCGACAGATGTATTGCGGTTGACGAGTACGGCAACGAGGTTGACGGCGATAAAATAATGTATATTCTCGGCAAACGTCTTAAATCGAGGGGTATGCTTAACGGCAATACGGTTGTTGCAACCATAATGTCCAACAGCGGACTTTTCAAAAGTCTTAAAGAAGCGGGCATCAAATGTGAGCAAACCACTGTAGGTGACCGCTATGTATACGAATGTATGCAACAAAACGATTATGCTTTGGGCGGCGAACAGTCAGGCCATATTATTTTAAGAAAATATGCCACTACGGGTGACGGTATACTCACCGCAATAATGCTCACAGAGGAAATTTGCGATTCAAAGAGCACACTTTCAAAACTTGCCGAGCCGGTTAAACTTTATCCGCAGTATATTGAGAATGTAAGGGTAAAGGATAAATCCGCCGTATTTGCGGACAGTGATGTTCAAAACGAACTTAAAACGGTGGAAAAACTTATTGACGGCAACGGCAGGGTGCTTTTAAGAAAGAGCGGCACCGAACCGGTAATACGTATAATGATAGAGTCTGAAAGCATTGAAAAATGCAAAGAATACGCCTTGATGATAGCAAACGTAATAATCAAAAACGGTCATAAGGCCGATTAAGAGATACAGAAAGGAAAAAGTAAAATGGAATTTATTACAGTTGAAACTTACGAAGAACTCAGCGAAAAAGCGGCTTCGATTATTGCAAATCAGGTTATATCGAAACCTACGAGTGTGTTAGGTCTTGCAACGGGTTCTTCTCCCGTAGGCACCTATAAAAAACTTGCAGAACTTAACAAAGCAGGTAAACTTGATTTTTCAAAGGTTACTACGGTAAATCTTGACGAATACGTAGGTCTTACCGCAGATAACGACCAGAGTTACCGTTATTTTATGAACAAAAACTTATTTGACAATATAAATATCAATAAGGCAAACACCTCTGTACCTAACGGTTGTGCCGCAGACCTTGAAAGCGAGTGCAAACGTTACGATAAGCATATTGAGGATTTAGGCGGTATTGACCTTCAACTTCTCGGTATCGGTGTAGACGGTCATATCGGCTTTAACGAGCCGGACAGTGCATTTGCAAAAGGCACACACGTTGTAACACTTGACCCCTCTACCATAGAGGCAAATGCCCGTTTCTTTGCTTCTGCTGCCGACGTTCCCACCAACGCGGTAACAATGGGTAATTTACCTATTATGCAGGCAAAAAAGGCATTACTTGTAGCAAACGGCGCAAATAAATACGATATTTTACAAAAAGCATTCTACGGCCCGATAACCCCGTACGTTCCCGCTTCAATATTGCAACTTCACCCCGATATTACGGTTATTTACAGCAAAAATTAAAAAATATTTACTGTCGCAGGTAAAATTTCCCCGCGGCAGTATTTTTTTAAAAAAATAATTGATTTATGGCAAGAAATTTTATATAATATCAAAGTAATAAAAATACGGAGGAATTTTAAATGAACGGTAATGTTCGCCCTGAAACAATGGCAAGAATCAACAGTCCGGCACTCGCAAACGCTTTTATAAAAGAGCAGGTAACCGAACTAAAAGAACAAATAGGCGATAAGAAAGTTTTATTGGCACTTTCAGGCGGTGTGGATTCGTCTGTGGTAGCAGCGCTTCTTATCAAGGCAATAGGCAAAAATTTAGTTTGTGTTCACGTAAATCATGGACTTTTGCGTAAGGGTGAGCCCGAGCAGGTTATAGAGGTTTTCAGAAACCAAATGGATGCAAACCTTGTATATGTTGACGCGGTAGACCGTTTCCTTGATAAACTTGCAGGTGTTTTTGACCCCGAAACCAAGAGAAAAATAATCGGCAAAGAATTTATTGAGGTTTTTGCCGAAGAAGCCAAAAAGCTTGACGGTATCGAGTTTTTGGCGCAGGGTACCATTTACCCCGATATACTTGAGAGTGACGGCATAAAGGCACATCACAACGTAGGCGGTCTCCCAAAAGACCTTCAATTTGAACTTGTAGAGCCGGTCAAACTGCTTTATAAGGACGAGGTGCGCGAAGTAGGTAAGGCATTGGGTCTTCCCGATAATATGGTATACCGCCAACCGTTCCCGGGCCCCGGTCTTGGTGTTCGTTGCACCGGCGCTATAACGAGAGACAGACTTGAAGCGGTAAGAGAGTCAGATGCTATTTTGCGTGAAGAATTCGCCAATGCGGGACTTGAAGGCAAAGTATGGCAGTACTTTACCACCGTTCCCGATTACCGCTCAACCGGTATTAAGGACGGTAAGCGCCTTTGGGCATGGCCGGTAATTATCCGCGCCGTAAACAGTGTGGATGCTACAAGTGCCACGATAGAGGAAATACCCTATGCGCTTTTAGGTAAGATTACAAACCGTATTTTAAATGAGGTAGAGGGAGTAAACCGCGTACTTTATGACCTTTCACCAAAGCCGATAGCAACTATTGAGTGGGAATGATCCCTTATTATATTCAGTTATTTTAATTGGCAGACAGTTGCTTCAACTGTCTGCCATTATTTTTGAAATCTGTCATTCACATCGGATGAACGCAGTAAGGGAAACGGCGGCAGGGAGAAATCCCTGCCGCCGTTTTTATTTGTGACTTTTTCGCAAAC
>JAKSQL010000199.1 GCA_024404125.1 Clostridia bacterium | reverse complement strand
GTAAGTATCTCGCCGCGTTCGTATTTGCCGCTTAATATATCCGATTCTATATGCTCAAATACCTGATCGGCAAGTGATACGGTTTTATGGTCTAACATCTTTTGCCTCCTTAATACCGTGGGGAGAAAGTTCGTTTATCTTACTTTCGATTTCCTTATCGGTAAGAGCGGTCTGCCTGCCGTCATCATACTCTTTGTCTATCCACTCTTTTAACCTTACTACGAGTTCGCTCTTTTTATCGACCGCGTTTTCGCCTTCTAAACCGTAATGCTGATTTATAAAGTATGCTATGCCCGCAAGTCCCGAAGACTTTCCGAGCAATACCGACACCGGACGGTTTAATATTTTTTCGGTATTGAATATATTGTAAATTTCTTCGTCCTTTAAAAGACCGTCAGCGTGAATGCCCGCCCTTGTTACATTGAAATTCTTGCCTACAAACGGTGTCATAGGCGGAATATCGTAGCCGATTTCGTTTTTAAAGTAATCGGCTATTTCGGTTATTGTTTCGGGTTTCATACCGTCAAACGAGCCGCGCAACGAAGCATATTCCATTACCATTGCTTCAAGCGGCACGTTGCCCGTTCTCTCTCCTATTCCGAGCAGTGAACAGTTTACACCCGAAGCACCGTAAAGCCACGCGGTAGAGGCATTCGCAACTGCCTTGTAAAAATCGTTGTGACCGTGCCATTCAAGCAGTTCCGAGGGAACATCCGAATACTGCCTTAAACCGTAAATTATGCCCGGTACACTTCTCGGAAGTGCAACTTCGGGGTAAGGTACACCGTAACCTAAAGTATCGCAAGCACGTATTCTTACGGGAATATTTGCTTGCTTTGAAAGTTTCATAAGTTCGTTTACAAAGGGTACTACAAAACCGTAAAAATCCGCCCTTGTTATATCTTCAAGGTGACATCTCGGCATTACACCCGCCTCAAATGCTTCGGACACGGCGGCAAGGTAGGTGTCCATTGCCTGCTTCCTTGTCATTTTAAGTTTTTTGAAAATATGATAGTCACTGCAGGAAACAAGTATTCCCGTTTCTCTTATACCCAAATCCTTGACAAGTTTAAAATCCTCTTTACTTGCTCTTATCCAGGTGGTGATTTCGGGGAATTTAATACCGAGCGACATACATTTTTCTATCGCTTCTCTGTCCTTTTTACTGTAAACAAACATTTCGGTCTGCCTTATTACACCGTAAGGGCCGCCGAGCTTTGATAAAAGTTTATATATATTCACTATTTGCTCTACACTGTACGGCTCTACCGACTGCTGACCGTCTCTTAAAGAAGTATCGGTTATCCAGATATCTTTCGGCATTTCAAGCGGTACCCGTCTATGGTTAAACGCAACACCCGGAACTGTATCGTAATTATAAAAATCGCGGTATAAGTTCGGCTCGCTTACGTCCTGCAAAGAATACTTATAGGTATCCTGCTCGAGCAAATTACTCTTGTTTGAAAGTTCAAGCATTGTTTTTCCTCCTGAGTTGTAACGTATAATTGTATACAATTATACA
>JAKSQL010000198.1 GCA_024404125.1 Clostridia bacterium | reverse complement strand
AATGCTTGAATAATCTTGTACATATCCTCTTAAATATCAAAGAATATTTCATAAGAAGCAAATGTTACGATGAAGCCAACAATGTAACCGACCACGAGTATACTCCCGATGATGCAACTTAAAAGCTCCTGAATGCAGGGGCTTTTTTGCCTATTTTATAAACTATGAAAAATACAGCAACAAAATTAAAAAACAATAAAACAGAAAAAAATAAAGTCATATTTATTGCCCCGGCAATAGTTATAATATGGCTTTTGGTTATATATGCCGTTAAGGGTATTTTCCCGTTCGGCGACGGAACCATTGTGCAGTATGATTTGCAGTACGGTGTTGTTCCGGCAACATACTACCATTTGTGGGATGCTTTCCACGGCGGCAATTTATTTTACGATTTTACCACAGCCTGCGGATTCGGCAGGGGTATGCTTACACAGCTATTTTACCCTACCAATATATTCATATTGCTCTTAAAGCGTGAGTGGATATATGCGGGCGTTTCCGTACTGCTTATACTTAAGCTTGCGGTTGTAGCTTTCACATCGTCTTTTGCATTTTCCAAAATATTCACTAAGCTCCCGTCTTATTACACATTGCTTATAACCGTAATGTACACATTCTGCGGGTATAACCTGATGTACTACACCAATATTGACTGGCTCGATACTGTTGCACTCTACCCGCTGATTATATTATTTGCCCTGAATATGTTTAAGGGCAAAAGCAAACTGCCGTACTTCTTTGCGCTCGCCTATACGCTTACATTCAATACATATATGGCGTGGTTTGTGGTAATATCGCTTGTCGTATTCGGCGGTACATATATTTTCACGCTGGAAAGCAAAGAAAACCGCAAACGCGATATTTACCAACTCGGTACAGGTACGGGTGCGGCACTTATTGCAAGCGCATATTCCGTTTACAGTTATTTCTGCGGTATTACAGGCGGTGCGCGCTACGGCAAAGGCAACTATTACTTTGACAGCGTGACAGGCACAACAGTAGAAAGCAACGGACTGAAAGCGATACTGGAAGCCCCTGTGCAAATCGACTTAATTTCGGTGCTTATGTTCCTCGGCTTTGCGTGTGCCATAGCGTTTTACATATTGCTGCTTGTTCGCTCAGTGAAGAATAAAAGCATCCGCAAGGCAACTCTGTTTTTCACGGTAACGCTCGTTTTTTTGCTTGTTGAGGGTGTTATAAATGCAAGCCTTTTACTGTGGCACGGCGGCTCGTTTCAGCATTTCCCCTACCGCAACGGTTATATGGTCGCATTTTTCTGCTGTCTGATAATCGGCTATTACATCAGTAACTTTGCCGATGCAAAGTGGTTGAGTTTTAAAAGGGATATACTTAACCTTTTGCAGTTTGCAATCTGCATTTTGCTTGCAGTAGGGATTGTTAAGTATGCCAATGTGTTTTATTTTTCGCTGAAGCAAAATTTCGCTTTATTAAACGCTGCCGTAACAATGCAGGCGGGCTCATTTCTTTACCCGTACAGCAGATTTATAATAATACTTATTGTAAC
>JAKSQL010000197.1 GCA_024404125.1 Clostridia bacterium | reverse complement strand
GCAATTTTAAGACCTAAAAAAGCAAAAATGTATTATAAAGAAATTTGCGGTAAAATAAAAATCCCGAATACTTCATGGAAAATAAAAAACAAGAGAGAAGAAGAATATCAGAGAAATACAAAATTTGATAAAAAAATCAAATTCAGTATCATTGTACCGCTATACAACACTCCTAAAGAATACCTTGAACAGATGATAAACTCGGTAATTGCTCAAACCTACGGTGAATTTGAACTTTGCCTTGCAGACGGCAGCGACGAAAGTTTTTCATATATATCCGAGTACTGTAACTCTCTTGCTTTGAGTGACAGCAGAATAAAATACAAAAAGCTCTCGCAAAACCGCGGGATTTCCGAAAACACAAACGAGTGTTTAAATATGTCTACGGGCGATTATATAGTACTTTTTGACCACGATGACTGCCTGCACCCCGCTGCACTGTTTGAGTGTATGAAAGCAATTTGCGAAAAGAATGCAGATTTTATTTACACCGATGAGGACAAGTTTAAAAAGTACGGCGGAAGACTTTTCGGTGCGCACTTCAAGCCCGATTTTGCCCCTGATACTTTAAGAAGTGTAAATTATATATGTCACCTTACGGTTTTCAAAAAAGATTTGCTTGACGTTGTTGGCGGTTTCAGAAAAGAGTTTGACGGCAGTCAGGACCACGATTTGATTTTACGTCTTACCGAAAAAGCAAAATGCATAGTTCACATACCGAAAGCACTGTATCATTGGCGGGTAAGCGGTGTTTCGGTTGCATCTGACCCGTACGCTAAACCGTACACTATTAAAGCGGGTAAAGACGCGGTAAAGGAACAACTTGAACGTTTGAATTTATCGGGGACGGTTGAAAGCACAAAAATACACCCTAACTTTTATCACGTAAAGTACGAAATTAAAGGTGCACCGTTGATTTCGATAATTATCCCCTCTTGTAATCATGTCAACGAACTTTCGCGCTGTGTAAATTCCATTATTGAAAAGTCAACCTACAAGAATTACGAGATAATTATTGTAGAAAACAACAGTTCAAAAGAAACGTTTGAGTATTATGATACGCTTAAAAAATATCCGCAGATAAAGGTGGCAGTCTACAAAGAAAAAGGCGGATTCAACTATTCAAAAATCAACAATTTCGGTGTGAAATTTGCAAGCGGAGAACATTTACTGTTTTTAAACAACGATATGGAAATAATAACTCCCGAATGGCTTGAAGAAATGCTGATGTTCTCACAAAGAAATGACGTTGGCGCGGTAGGTGCAATGCTCTACTACAAGAACAATACCGTTCAGCACGCAGGTGTTATTTTAGGCATAGGCGGTGTTGCGGGACACGCGTTCAAACATTTGCCGAAAGGTAATCCCGGTTATTTCGGCCGTGCGGGTTACGCGCAAAATCTATCGGCAGTAACCGCCGCGTGTATGATGATGAAAAAGTCTCTCTTTGAAAGTATCGGCGGGTTTGACGAAACCTTCCAAGTGGCATTTAACGACGTTGATTTATGTATGAGGATACGCAAAAGCG
>JAKSQL010000196.1 GCA_024404125.1 Clostridia bacterium | reverse complement strand
TTTGGAAATAGATAACCGGTCCGAAGTGGCGGTTGAATACACGCTCACCGTCCAAAACGAAACGGGCAACTTGCCCCTGACTTTCAAATTTACAAACACCGCCACAAGCACGGTAGAAGCCTCGGCAAAAGATACGTGCGTATTACAAAACGCTATGGCCGCAGGCGGCACGGTTAATTACACCATGAACGCCGTTTGGGAAGTAAGCGGCGCGGCAGAAGACGAAAACTTACAATATATGGGCATGATCGACTATATAGTAATAACTCTCGAAGTCGTGCAAATAGACTAATCAAAACAAAAACTACTAAAAAGGAGGAGCACTTTTGAAAAACAGAATATCGTCAAAAACCCGCAAGTTGCTGGCGTATTATATTATTGTGGTAATAATGGTGCTCGCCCTTGCAAGTATTGGCGTAGTAAGCGCGCGCTACATCTATCAAAACGGCACGCAAGGCACTATCCAATCACAAGAATTTTATTTCAGCAGCAATCTATTAGACGGGCAAACCCACACCCTTGCCCCCGGCAGTGCGCAAATTTCCTTTTCGCTTGGCAACCACGACGACGATTTGCGCTACTCGCAAGTAGCTATTAATTACACCGTAAAAGTCAACGGCGCGGCTGCAACGGGCACAAACGTAACAGACTCGCTTGCGGCAGGTAGTATTCAAAATAAAAAAGTAACGGTCAGCGGCCTAAACCCCGGTCAAAGCTACACTATCACGGCGGAAGGCGTTGGCGGCTATCATAAAACGCTTAGCGCAACGATAGTTATCCCCCAACCCGATGCCTCGCTTTATAAGTATTTAGATACTTCCAACCCCGGCTACGTCCTTTTAACCGTTTGGGCAAAAGGCGTACAAGGCAACGTAACTATAACACCGCCAAACACCGTTATCCCCGATAATACCGATGCGGTAATGCGTTCGGCAACAACGGGCGTGGCGTTTATCGACAGCACAAGTTTTGCATCGTCGGGCTATGCCTCTCACGTATATGGCTTTTTCGGAAGCGGCGTTACGGCAGAAAACTTTACCGTAACTTGCGGCAGTATAGCTGCCGAAATAAAAGCACCTAACTAAGATATAACAAATAAAACGAAAAAAGGAGGTTGCTATAATGCTTAAAATTAAAAACAGAATAATCAAAATAGTAGCCGCTTTGGTTTCGTTTATTTTAATAATAACGTTCAACGCAGCCGCACTTAATAAACTTTGGTCGTTTATCGGCAGCTTCCAAAAAGCAGTCGTTGCCTATGCCGATGCGCCCGCCGAAGATTATATCTACTTTGATATCAACGCAGGCAGCGTATCTATTTCAAACGGCACTTACAGCGGCTACGTATTCGTAAACGGCACAGCCAAGGCGGTTACAGGCACGCACAGCGCCGAAAACAGATATTATATCTATCAGTCCACCAGCAGCAATAAAAACTCTTCGGGCTATGCTACGCACGCCGATTTCGATAACAAAGAAAATTAACAAATGCCAAAATATACACCCACAAAGTAAAAAGATTAACCTTACCACAGAAGAAAATAAAAGAAAATCAGAAA
>JAKSQL010000195.1 GCA_024404125.1 Clostridia bacterium | reverse complement strand
TTTCTGTAAGAATATTCGAATGCGGCATCTGTACTGTTTATAAGCGATTGTAAAGATTCCAAAGTTTGACTTGTTATTTTTTTACCGTCAATCGACCAAATAGAAATACACGGTTCAACACAGAGATTGTCATCACTTAGTTTTACTTTAGCCAAATTTGTAAAGGTTACCTTAACAATGAGCTTTCTGTCAACACCGTCGAGTCCGCAGGTGATATAGTATGTTTCCGATGCCACTTCGCCGGCATACGACTGACCTACAACACCGTAGGAAAGTTCGCTGTTTTCAACCGCACCGATGATTTCAAAATCGTTTGCATCTGACATAAAAATGGAGTGTGCGTTGAGTCGCGTTGGTTTAATTTTTATCCAATTCTTTTGTTGTAATGCTGTACGGACCGTCGAACTTTTCACAATTGAAATAAATGTCGCCTTTATAATCTTCCTTCACGGTCGCCGTATTACCTGAAAATGTGAAAAAGTCTTTATAATCTCCGCTTATTACCGATGCTTTGTCTTGATCAAATTTGCCGTTTTTATAGATAAAACGGATAAATGCGCTGCCCGAAGTATCATATACGGTTGCAACATTATTTTCAAATACTATTTTACTTATTTGTTTTTGCGGCATACTGCCTTTTTTGTAATAGAGTTTCCAATCGGCATTATTATATTTTCTTGTTGCTTCAATATCCTGTAAAACGCACGATGCACTACTTAACGGATTTGTTCTGTTTGTTGCATCAAACGAGAACATAACATCGCCGTTTTTGTTTATCAATTTTACCGTATTATCCTTTTGTAAAGCATAATAAATGCTTTTGTAAGCATCGGTTTTCGGGGAATATTTGTTATGGTTGGCGTAATTTCGGCAGAACATTGTGTTGTTTGCGCTCTCTAATCGTGATCCCGAAGAAGCGCCGGTTGCCGTCCTGTATAATACCCAGGGCAAAAAGTGCCAATTGCCTGAAAAACTGCTGCCGTTACTGTTCTTTAATTCGGTTTGGAAACTTGAATAACCGGGACAGCTGTTGTTGTAAATATATTTTATGGTGGCTTTTGTTAAAGGAAACATCATCTTTTCCGGGTTGGCTGATGACTTTTTATCGGTGGCATCGTCGATTTTCGTTACGCATCCGCCGCCGCTCTTTTCCAAACCGTTCCAGTCGTCTTGCGTAAAGGTCATACAGAAATAAAGATTTTGACCGCTTGCATTTTTAACGGGGGTGCAACTGCCCGTATTTGTGCCGGCTTTTGCGGCATTATAAACCTGAAGATAACAGTCACTGTATGTCTTATAACTCTTCACTTCGGCACCGGAATCATTCGGACCGCAGTCTTCCCAATGCCCGATTAAATCCCATTTGCTTGTATAAACCTTGTGTCGATAGCTTTCCGGAACTTTATGGGTATCATTATTTACACATTTCAGATAGTATCCGTTATCCAATAAATACTCATCAAAATCGCTTAAATAATTTATACTGAAGGTGTTCCATTTACTGTTGCTATCAACATTGTCGTAGATACCTTCTTTAAAATCGTTTCTGTCCTGGTCTAT
>JAKSQL010000194.1 GCA_024404125.1 Clostridia bacterium | reverse complement strand
ACAGAGAGTTTGTTCCGACTGTACAAAAACAGAAACAAGAGATGTTGCGGCAACAGGTCACAGTTTCGGTAACTGGAAACAGACCGTTGCACCGAAGTGCGAAGAAAAAGGCAAAGAACAGAGAGTTTGTTCCGACTGTACAAAAACAGAAACAAGAGGTGTTGCGGCAACGGGTCACAAACCGGGCGAATGGATAATCGACAAAGATGCCGATGTATATGAAGACGGCTCAAAACATTCAACCTGTACGGAATGCCAAAAAGAGTATAAAGAAGTCATTCCGCGTCTTGCTCCCGGTGAAGTTACGCTTAAATCTGTTTCAAACAGTTCGGGTTATGTGCTTGTTAAATGGGAAGCCACAGAGGGTGCTGACAGTTACATAATTTACAGAAAGAAAAACACCGCAACCGTATGGACAAAATATGCAACAAGCGAAACAACATCTTATAAAGATACATCCGTTAACAGCGGCTCAAAATACACCGACAAAATCGGTTACATTTGCAAACGGCAAAACCGGTCTTTCGGTTAAGTGGAGTTCGGTAACCGGAGCAGATTCGTACGCGGTTTACCGTAAAGCAGGCTCCGGCAGTTACAAAAAAATTGCAACCGTTTCGGGCAATTCAACCGTATCATATATCGACAAGAGCGTTAAGAGCGGTACAAAGTACCGTTACAAAATCAAAGCACTCAAAGGTGACTGTTCAAGTGCTTCAAAAGAAAGTTCAACACTTCTTTTCCTTAAAACGCCCACAGTTACCGTTTCTAACGCAAAAACCGGAATAAAAATAAAATGGAGCAAAGTTACCGGTGCAAAAGGTTATTACATTTACCGCAAAACAGGTTCGGGTGAATGGAAAAAAATTAAAACAATAACAAGCGGTGCAACTGTTTCTTACACAAATACAAGTGTTGAAAGCGGTAAAAAGTATTCATACTATGTAAAAGCCTACAACGGCAAAACTTACAGCAGTGTAAAATCGTGTTCTGCACTTATGTTCCTTAAAGCCGCAAAAATAAAATCCGCAACAAGCGGAAAATCGGGAATTACGCTTAAATGGACAAAAGTTACATCGGCAAAAGGTTATTATGTTTACCGCAAAGCAGGTTCCGGCAGTTACAAAAAAATTGCAACAATTAAAAAAGGCTCAACGGTTTCATACCTTGACAAGAGCGCAAAAAAAGGCACAACTTACACCTACTATTTGAAAGCGTATAACGGAAGTTATAAAGGTTATTACGCGAATACGGTAAAATGTAAGGATAAGTATTAAGTTTGCGATTGCCGGCTGACAAAAGCCATAAAAAATCACTTCGAATGCAGAAATGCATTCGGAGTGTTTTTTATAAATTCCGTAACGATGTACAGGGAAAAAGGTTGAAAAACCGTGTGCCGTGTGATATTATGATACTAATTTACAGAAAGAATGATTACATTTTATGTTTGGTTTGGGTACTTTAATAAATGCCGGCGCCGTAATTCTCGGCGGTATTGTCGGAATACTTTTTAAAAAAGGTCTTCCCGTGCGTTTTCGTGAAATACTGCTTACTGCCAATTCACTTGCGGTTTTGTTTATT
>JAKSQL010000193.1 GCA_024404125.1 Clostridia bacterium | reverse complement strand
GTGAAAGAATGCTTTCGTCGGTGGTGTTAGCCTTTCTTACGAGAGCACGCTCGTAACGGTAAAGGATGTACGCCTTCATAAGTTGGTACTTTTGAAGTTCCATCAACTTTTCTTCCACCATATCCTGAATGTCTTCAACTAACAAACGGCTGCGGTGTTTTTTAGCAATTTCGTCAACGATGTTGTCGATTTGCTTTTGGGTAATTCTTTCTTCTTCTTCGACTGCTTCGTTAGCCTTGCCGATTGCAATGGCGATTTTCGATCTGTCAAATTCGGTAGTAGTACCGTCTCTCTTAATAACTTTCATATTTGCCCCTTTAAGCCGATATAAATTCGGCACTTTGGTATTAATAAAAGCGCTTAAAAAACGCTTAAAAAAACAAGGTTGCAGCGCTTATCTCACGCTGAATTTAAGTATAGCACAAAAAGTTGGGTTTGTCAACGTTCCGTCACTACATATTGTATTATTTTTTTAAGTTTAATACAACAGTTTGTATATACACAAAAATATTCATAACTATATCTTGCGTTTTTCAAACTTGTTATAGTATAACCCCCAAACGCGCGCATGTCAAGCCTATATACTCAATATATTGTATGAAATTTTTTAACATAAAAACTATATATAGTAATTAACAATTTTTATACTAACTAACAAAAACCCCGTGTGAAAAATGAAAATTTGTTAATGAAAAACGCCCCACGGCACCAAGTGCCGCAGGGCGGAATTATTGATAAAAAAGGCTTGTGGTTTACGGGCAAAAACGCACCCTTACGCCACTAAAAAACGGCTTAACATCTTTGAAATTTTGCCGTGATCTTTTGGATAAATTCGGGCGTGGTATCGTACTTTTTAGTGCCGTCTAATTTGGATATTTCGGCCATATCTTCGGGCGTAAGTTCAAAATCGAACAAGTCGAAATTTTGCTGCATATGCGCGGGCGAAGTTGCTTTGGGGAACACGATTAGCCCACTTTGAAGGTGCCATTTTAAAATGACCTGTGCAGGCGTTTTGCCAAGGCGGTTTGCAATTGCGGCAAACGTGGGGTGCTGCAACATGGTTTTATCGCCGTGACCCAAGGGGAACCAAGACTCTACCGCTATGTTATTTTCCGCAAGGTACTTGCGCCACTTTACTTGCTGATTGAAAGGGTGGCACTCAATTTGGTTGATGCAAGGCTTGATGGTGCAAATGCTTAAAATGTCCGCCGTTTGCTTTTCGTTGAAGTTGCTTAAACCGATGGAGCGGATCTTGCCGCATTTTACCGCGTCTTCAAGTGCGCGCCAAGCGCCCTTATAATCGCCGAAGGGACGATGAAGGAGCATTAAGTCGATATAGTCCGTTTTTAATTTTTTAAGAGCAACGTCTATTTGTTTGGTAGTTTTTTCGTAACCGAAAGAGTTTACCCAGATTTTGGTAGTTAAAAATATTTCGTTGCGGGGTACGCTCGTTTTAGAAAGTGCCTCGCCTACGCCACTTTCGTTTAAGTACACCTGCGCGGTGTCGATGTGGCGATAACCCATTTCAAGCGCAGCCAAAACGCTGTCTTCACACTGTTTTAAATCGGTGATCATAAACACGCCAA
>JAKSQL010000192.1 GCA_024404125.1 Clostridia bacterium | reverse complement strand
GATTTTATGGAATCCTTTATAGCGGAGCTGGAAGCGGAGCGGGTAGCGGAGCTGGAAGCGGAGCGGGTAGCGGAGCTGTCCGCTTACCTAAAGGTAAGCGGACTGGATAATTACGAATTATCCAGTGATGAGGAAAACGCGATTGAGCAATTAAAGACACAGCAAATATCTTTTGCAGAATTTGAGTTTATCAAAATATTTAACAATATCAAACAAGGACGCCGCTTGAAGAAAGATGATCAGCTCCCCGGAAAGATACCGTTTGTTATGTCTGGAACAACAAATATGGGAGTTATAGGCTATATTTCAAATCCAGTAGCATCATTCCCGAAAAACTCGATTACTATTGATATATTTGGAAATAGCTTTTATCGGAATTACGACTTTGGGGCGGGTGATGATACCGGTGTATATTGGAGTACAGAAAACACCTACTCAAAAGCATCAATGCTGTTTTTAACAACTGCAATGGAATGTGCTTTACGTGGAAGATACTCTTATGGTAAAAAACTGAGAAGTTCACAGAGTTTACATTTCAAAATGCAGCTTCCGACAAAAGACGGCAAACCCGATTATGACGCAATGTCAACGCTGATTTCCGCCGTGCAAAAGCTGGTCATCAAGGACGTAGTTCTTTATGCGGATAGGAAGATAGAGAAGACGAAAGAGGTTATAAACAAGTAATAAAAAATCCCACACCGAATTCGGTGTGGGATAAACTTTTGCACTAATTGGAGAGTAATTTGGAGAGTACTCTCGTCAAAGCGTAGTGTTTAGTAAGTTACAGTAACTTATAGGGACTTATTCAGTCCAAAGGTTTCATTGTCGGGAAGAGGAGAACGTCTCTTATAGACGGGCTATTGGTAAGTAACATTACAAGGCGGTCAATACCGAATCCCAAGCCGCCTGTGGGGGGCATACCGTATTCAAGTGCGGTTACGTAATCGTAATCAACCTCACTCTTACAGTCGGGGTCCTCGGCACGTTTTGCCTCAACCTGACTTTCAAATCTCTGCTTTTGGTCTATCGGGTCGTTAAGCTCCGAAAAAGCGTTGCCGAACTCGGTAGCGTTAATAAAGTATTCAAAACGCTCGGTGAAAGCGGGGTCCTCGGGCTTCCTTTTTGCAAGCGGACTGTTTTCAACCGGATAATCGTATATAAAGGTGGGTTGAATGAGGTTATCTTCAACAAAAGCATCGAAAAGTTCTGCCAAAACGGTACCCTTGGTGGCGTTTTCGGGCACTTCCACGTGCTTTTCTTTAGCGCAGTTTCTTGCATCTTCATCGGTCTTCCACTCGTAATAATCGCATCCGTAATACTTTTTAACCGCCTCTACCATGGTAAGACGTTCCCAATGCCCCATATCAATCTCGGTGCCTTGGTATGTTATCTTTTTACTGCCGCAGATTTTTTCCGCAAGCATAGAGTTAAGTTCCTCAACCAAATCCATAATACCGTGATAATCGGTAAATGCCTGATAAAGTTCAATAGTGGTAAATTCGGGGTTGTGCTTGGTATCCATACCTTCGTTACGGAAAATTCTGCCAACCTCGTACACTTTATGCATACCGCCTACGATAAGACGT
>JAKSQL010000191.1 GCA_024404125.1 Clostridia bacterium | reverse complement strand
GACATATCCCTTGAAAGATAGTAACCTTCCTGCTTATCGGGACTGCTTTGCAATATCGGATAATCTATCACCGTATTTTCAAGTGTTATCCAGCCTTTAACGTCGGCACAGTCTTTCTTTAAAGCCTCGAAATTTATCGGATTTTCGGGACGGTTATCGGGAGCACTTGTATCGGAAGAAGTATTTTTATATTTGCTGCTTTCGTCCGAGCCACCGTCCGAGCAGGCGGCAAAACTCACCGTCATCACGGCGGCACATATAATACATATCAGTTTTTTAAGTTTCATAAAAGTCCTCCGCGAACTCACTCGGTACGCAGTGTTTCCACAAGTTTGCCCACAACTATATACCTTTCGGTATCGTTTGATGTGCAGGTTGAAAGCGTAATTATCTTATCTTCAACAAAAACGGGAAGTTCCTCTCTTATAAGAGCCGATTTGTTGTTCTGCGACGTAAGACATAAGGTTATAAAGCGCTGGTATCCCGTGAGCATATGAAAGTTGTACGAGCGCATAATGTTTTTGTTGTCCGAAACGTATGCCGCGCATATTTCGTAACGGTAAATGTTTTCGGGCGTATAGATATATATATTGCGATTTTGGTCGAAAAATTCTTGGCTTTTAAACTTCTTCAGTGTTCCGAACATCGCGCCGCTCAACATATTATGCCCGTAAAGTACCGTGTTGCTGTCGGTAAAGTCTTCGGCATTGAGCCTTTGCATAAAAATCGAGCCGTAGCGCTTTTCCTCGCCCGTGTAATCGTGCGTAAGATAGAAGTCTTCCTCTTTATCGGGACCGCTTCGCAAAATCGGATAATCAACCTTGGTGCCGTCCACCGTTATCCAGCCGTAAATATCGGGATTTGCGGCTTTGAGCGATTTAAAATCTATGGGATTTACATAAATCTCAGGGTTCTTTTCCGAAACTGCAGGACTTATCGAGGTCGCGCCTTCATCTTTGAAACGGTCAAGATTCTGCGCGGGCGGCATAAGGGTATCAACAAGCATAATTCCGCTTACAACGAATACCGCCGCCGCAACGACCAGCGATATTATATATACGGCATTTTTCTTAAAGATTTCCACGAAATATCACCACGAATGTTATGGATTACGAATGTTACGGATTGTATTTGTGTTTTGCCTTTAACTCTTTAGTGCCGCCCATATAAGGCTGTAAGGCGGCAGGGATTTTAACAGAGTAGTATTCACCGTCAAAGGTGAGGTTGTTTTCGAGTAACGCTATAAGCATTCTCGGCGGAGCAACAACGGTGTTGTTAAGGGTGTGAGCAAGATACTTTTTGCCGTCTTCACCCTTTATTCTTATACCGAGTCTGCGCGCCTGCGCGTCACCGAGGTTAGAGCAGGAGCAAACCTCAAAATACTTCTGCTGTTTGGGGCTCCACGCCTCAACATCGTAAGATTTTACCTTTAAGTCGGCAAGGTCACCCGTGCAGCACTCAAGAGTTCTTACCGGAACATCAAGACTGCGGAAAAGTTCAACCGAATAACTCCACATCTTATTAAACCATTCCATACTCTCTTCGGGTTTGCAGATAACTATCATTTCCTGCTTTTCAAACTGGTGTAT
>JAKSQL010000190.1 GCA_024404125.1 Clostridia bacterium | reverse complement strand
AATACGATGCCGAAGTTGCCGCTGCTTGCGACAGTGAACTTAAAAGGCAGCAAAACAATATTGAACTTATCGCATCTGAAAATATCGTTTCAAAAGCGGTGCTTTTGGCTACGGGCGGAATTCTAACGAACAAATATGCAGAAGGGTACCCGAATAACAGATATTACGGCGGTTGCCAATGCATAGACGTTGTTGAAGAAATTGCGCGCGAACGTGTTAAAAAACTTTTCGGTGCGGAATATGCCAACGTTCAGCCGCATAGCGGGGCTAGCGCAAATCACGCGGTATATTATGCCCTTGTTAATCCCGGTGATACGGTAATGGGTATGGATTTACATCAAGGCGGTCACTTAACACACGGCTCAAGTGTCAACTTTTCGGGAAGATATTATAATATTGTGCCCTACGGTACTGATGAAAACGGTCTTATTGACTATGACGAGGTTGAAAAAATTGCTACCGAATGTAAGCCGAAGATGATAATTGCGGGTGCAAGCGCATATTCGAGGACTATTGATTTTAAGCGTTTCAGAGAAATTGCCGATAAAGTAGGCGCTTACCTTATGGTAGATATGGCGCATATTGCGGGTCTTGTTGCCGCGGGACTTCACCCGTCCCCCGTTCCCTATGCAGACGTTGTAACAAGTACCATCCACAAATCTTTAATAGTTCCGCGCGGCGGCATAATTCTTTGCAAAGAAAAATATGCAAAACAAATTGATAAGGCGATATTCCCCGGAACGCAGGGCGGTCCGCTTATGCACATAATTGCAGGCAAAGCCGTTGCTTTCGGTGAGGCGCTTACCGATGAGTTTAAGTCTTATCAAAAGCAAATAATAGACAATGCGCAGGCATTATGTTCTGCATTACTTGATAAGGGCTTTAAAATCGTTTCGGCTGGTACCGATAACCACCTTATGCTTATTGACCTTACCAATTTCGGTGTTACAGGTAAAGAACTTGAAGAAAATCTTGACGAAGTTCATATTACCGCCAATAAAAACACAATACCCAATGACCCGCAAAAAGCATCGGTTACAAGCGGACTTAGAGTTGGTACTCCTGCTGTTACAACAAGAGGATTTAAAGAGGCGGAAATGAAGATTGTCGGCGATTTGATTTACAATACAGTCACAGATTTTAAGGGCACTAAAGAAGATACGGTAAAAACCGTATCAGAACTTTGCAAACAGTATCCCATATATAACGATTGATTACGGGGTGAATTGAATGATTTGGCACAGTTCCGATATAAATGACGTTCTTAATGAACTTTCGGTTGATAAAGATAAAGGTCTTTCAAACGGTGTTGCCGAAATGCGCCTTAAACAGTATGGTAAAAATACCGTTAATGCACAAAAAAGTGTTTCTTTTTTAAAAAGGTTCATATCACTTTTAAATAACAAAATCACATATTTGCTTATTGCTATCTCTATTATATCCTGCGCTTTTGCATTATTTTACTCGCAGGCAAACTTTTATTATCCGTTACTCATAATAGCAATTGTGGTTTTAAATGCTTTATTCAGCGCGTTACAGTTAAAGCACGGCGATACGGCTTTGCTTGCGGTAAAAGAAACAACAAATCCAAAAGCCA
>JAKSQL010000019.1 GCA_024404125.1 Clostridia bacterium | reverse complement strand
AAAAACGCGTTATATTCTTTCTCGCTTAAAAGACCTATTTCATAACCTATAGGCATAAGCCGTTCGTCCGCATTGTCCTGCCTTAAAACAAGACGGTACTCGCTTCGTGAGGTCATCATTCTGTAAGGGTCGGAACACCCTTTTGTAACAAGGTCATCTATTAAAGTACCGATATAACTTGACGCGCGAGAGAGTATAAGCGGAGAAAGTTTTTTTACCTTTCTTGCTGCATTTATGCCGGCTATAAGCCCCTGTGCCGCCGCCTCTTCGTAGCCCGAAGAACCGTTAAACTGCCCTGCGCCGTAAAGCCCTTCATTTTTCTTTATTTCAAGGGTTGGCAAAAGGCAAAGCGGGTCTATGCAGTCATACTCAATAGCATAAGCATTTCGCATTATCTGGACGTTTTCAAGTCCCTTTATGGTGTGATAAAACGCAACCTGTACCTCTTCGGGCAAGGAAGACGACATACCTTGCAGATACATCTCCTCGGTGTTTTCGCCGCACGGCTCAATAAACATCTGATGCCGCTTTTTGTCGGCAAACCTTACCACCTTATCTTCAATAGACGGGCAGTACCTCGGTCCTACCCCCTCAATAACCCCTTGATAAAGCGGAGAACGGTTAAGGTTTTTAAGTATTATTTCTTTCGTTTTATCGTTGGTATAACCTATGTGGCAAACAACCTTGTTTTTTGGCGCTTCTTCGGTTGAGTAACTAAACGGCTCGGTATCCTCGTCACCGTTTTGCACCTCAAGTTGCGAAAAATCTATGCTTTGTTTAAGCACCCTTGCAGGTGTTCCCGTTTTAAAACGTCGAAGCGGCAGTCCCAACGCTTTAAGCGATTTTGAAAGTTCGGTGGCGGGTATGTTGCCGTCAGGCCCCGACTCGTAATTTACCTCTCCTATATACACTCTGCCGCCTAAAAACGTGCCGGTTGCAAGAATAACGCATTTGCAACTGTATGCCGCGCCGAGTTTTGTAACGGTATTCCAAACACCGTCTTCTTTCTCGATTTTTACTATCTCCGCCTGCTTAACATCAAGGTTTTCCTGAAGTTCAACGGTATGCTTCATATACGCACTGTATGCTCTGCGGTCTATCTGTGCCCGAAGCGAATAAACCGCAGGCCCTTTCCCGCGGTTAAGCATACGGCTTTGAAGCGTAGTTTTATCCGCCGCCTTGCCCATTTCTCCGCCTAAAGAGTCTATTTCTCTTACAAGATGCCCCTTCGCAGTGCCGCCTATTGACGGATTGCAGGGCATATTTCCGATAAAATCAAGACTTGTTGTAAACATAACCGTTTTGCAGCCGAGCCGCGCGCTTGAAAGAGCTGCCTCTATCCCCGCGTGACCGCCGCCTACTACGGCAACGTCATATTCTCCTGCCTTATATTCGGGTATCATTCTTTCTACTTCCCTATACAAAATCTTTCAAAAATCTGGTTGCAAACCTCTTCGGTAACCTTTTTGCCCGTAAGTTCCAAAAGTGCCGATATGGCATCGTCAAGGCAAACACCTACCGCATCAACCGTAACACCCGCAAAGAGTGCTTCTTTTGCTTCTTTTAATGCTTTTTGGGCTCTTACCGCCGTTTCTCTTTGCCGTTCTGTTATAAGTAACGTATCGTTTTCCGAGAGCGGATTTTTAAGTGCCACCGTTTTTATCTTTTCGGCAAGGTCTTCTATGCCGTTTTCGTATTTGGCGCTTATCTGCACGGTTAAAAATCCGTCAAACACACTTTTATCAAGTTTACATTTAAGGTCCGACTTATTGAGAACTACTATGCTTCTTTCCCTGTCAAGCGAGCAGAGCACCTTTTTATCGTCACTGTCAAGCGGTGACGAATTATCAAATACCGCCAAAACCATCTGCGCGTCGTTTTGCCTTTGGATAGCCCTTTGAACCCCTGCTTTTTCGACCGTATCCTCGGTATTCCTTATCCCTGCGGTATCGGCAAGATTTAAGGTAATTCCGTTTACGTTTACGGTGTTTTCTATTATATCGCGGGTAGTTCCCGCAATATCGGTAACTATTGACTTTTCGCTTCTTGAAAACAAATTCATAATGGTTGACTTGCCTACGTTCGGTTTGCCTACAATAGCACAGTCAATTCCCTCAAGTATCGCTTTCCCGTTATCAAAGTTTTCAATAAGTTTATTTATCTTGCTTTCGCATTCGGTAATAAGCGAAGAAAAATTCTCTATGTTTAAATTTTCTATATCCTCATCGGGAAAATCTGAATATGCCGCTATTGATGCCGCGGTTTCGAGCATTTTTTCGCATATTCCGTCAATATCCTTTGAAAGTCCGCCGTTTCGGGCTTTTCGGTTTATTTTAAGTGCCGATTCGTTTTTCGCGTTTATTATACCTATAACACTTTCGGCTTTGAGTAAATCAAGTTTGCCGTTTAAAAAAGCACGCTTTGTAAATTCACCTGCCATAGCGGGTGTTGCCCCGCAGTCAAAAATTGCGCGAAGCGCTTTTTTTGTAACAAGTACACCGCCGTGGGTGGAAATTTCGACAACATTTTCACCCGTATAACTTTTAGGCGCCTTAAAAACAAGAGCAACGCAATCGTCTATAACTCCGCTTTGGTCGTATATCTCACCGTAAAGCGCTTCGTAACCGTTAAGGTCGCAAAGTTTTGTGCCCGAAAACGCTCTGAAACATTTATCGGCTATGCTTATTGCCGCATCACCCGAAATTCTTATTACACTTATTCCTCCCGTACCGAGCGGTGTGGATATTGCCGCAACCGTATTTTCAGACATTTTTGCCACCTCTTTTGTTTTTCCTTTAATATTCAAATATTTTAGCATACCTTTTAACTTTTTTCAATTGTTATTTACTTGACAACTCGCCCCGATTTATGTATTATATAGATAACAAGAGAAACTCGTTGACGAAAGATATGTTTTTGATTGTTTCTTTTTCAAGAGAAAAGACGGTAGGTGCAAGTCTTTAAAGAACTTCAAAAATGCTCCTTTTATCAGAGGCGCCCGAAAGGGATTTGTCGGTGTAAGACTCCGTTAGAGGTCTTTTGAGTGCGGTTTTACCGAATTTGGGTGGTACCACGGATATTTTAATTCGTCCTGAAAGTTTTTCTTTCGGGACTTTTTTATTTAGGAGGAAAAATTATGAAATCCGAAATTTTAAAACTGTTGGCAAAAAACGCGAGATACTCTGTAAGCGACCTTGCTAAAATGACCTCTCTTGAGCAAGCACAGGTTGAAGCCCTCATTAAAGAATTGGAAGAAGAGGGACTTATCAAGGGATATAAGGCGGTAGTTGACTGGGATAAACTCGAAGACGCCTACGTTTCCGCAATAGTTGAACTTAAGGTAGTGCCGAAAGCCGACCTTGGTTTTGAAGAGGTTGCCGAAAGGATTGCTTCTTATAAAGAGGTTGAATCGGTTTATCTTATGTCGGGTGTTTATGACCTTAACGTTGTAGTAAAGGGCAAAACTTTGCAAGATGTCGCAAATTTTGTTTCAAAAGAACTTGCTCCTATCGACTCGGTAACCTCCACCGCCACTCATTTTGTTATGAGAAGATACAAAGAACTTGACGTTGCCTTCTTTAAGAAAGAAGACGACAGGGGGCAATTTTTACTATGATGGACTACAGCAAAGTTTTAAATCCTGCGGTTTGCGAAATTAAGCCATCGGGTATAAGAAAGTTTTTCGATATCGCCGCTACTATGAATGACGTTATATCTTTAGGTGTCGGCGAGCCCGATTTTGAAACACCGTGGAAAATACGTAAAGCGGGTATTTCCTCGCTTGAAAGAGGTAAGACAAAATACACCTCGAATTCGGGACTTATAGCACTGAGAAAAGAAATTTCAAACTATCTTTACCGCAAGTGTAATGTTTCTTACGAGCCCGAAAGCGAAATTCTTATTTCGGTAGGCGGCAGTGAGGCGATAGACGCGGCTATCCGCGCGGTAGTATCCGCTAAAGACGAGGTTATTATACCCGAGCCGTCTTACGTTTGTTATGAGCCGATTACTACCCTTGCGGGAGGTGTTCCGGTTGTTATCGAAACCAAAGCGGAAGACGACTTTAAACTTACCAAAAAACAGCTTTTATCTGCGATTACCGATAAAACCAAGGCACTTATTCTACCGTATCCCTGCAACCCTACGGGCGCTATTATGGAAAAAGAAGACCTTGAAGAAATAGCGTCTGTATTAAGAGATAAAAACATTCTCGTAATATCAGATGAAATTTATGCCGAACTCACATTTGGCGGCAAAAAGCACGTAAGTATCGCTTCAATAGAGGGCATGAAAGATAAAACCGTAATAGTAAACGGCTTTTCAAAAACCTTTTCTATGACAGGTTGGCGGTTAGGTTACGCGGCGGGACCTAAAGAGATAATAAAACAAATGACCAAAATTCATCAGTTTGCCATTATGTGTGCGCCCACCACCTCACAGTACGCCGCGGTAGAGGCGCTTAAAAACTGCGAGGAAGACGTTCTTTCGATGCTTAAAGAGTATGACCGCCGAAGAAAACTTATGGTGTCCACCTTTAATGAAATAGGGCTTACCTGCAGGGAGCCGAAGGGCGCGTTTTATGCTTTTCCCTCAATTTCATCAAGCGGTCTTTCAAGCGATGAATTTTGCGAGCGGTTACTTAAAGAAAAGCATGTTGCATTGGTACCGGGCACCGCTTTCGGAAAAGGCGGAGAAGGGTTTATAAGGGCGTCTTACTGTTACAGTCCCGAGCATATTATTGAGGCGCTTAAACGTACAAAGGAATTTTTGGATACACTTTAATTCTTACAAAGACGGGTAAATAAATACCCGTCTTTTTTTGTTCTTAAATTTTTGTTGAAATGGTGGATAACTTGTGCTATACTATCTAATGTATAAATATCTATATTATTATATTATATATATAAATATACTTGAGGAGGTCAAAAAATGCCCGTAAATTCACTTGAAGACTTATGGCAACTGATTTGCGAAGAATGTAAAACAAAGGTTACAGACGTTGCTTTTGATATGTTTTTTACCCGTCTTAAACCCGTTATTCTCGATAACGGCGCTTTTGTAATTTCATGCTATAACTAATATTTAAGAGGTATGATAGAACAAAACTACACCGCTATTCTCTCCGAAGCGATAGAAAAGATAATGGGGCTTGAACTTAAACCCCATATAATCTTTGAGGGTGAGGATACTAAAATAGTCCGTGCGGAACTGCATAGCGAAGGTCTTACTTTTGAAGATTTCTTTACTTTTGATAACTTTATAGTAGGGTCTACAAACCGCTTTGCGAACGCGGCGGCGATGGCGGTAGCGAATAATGAAAAAATAGTTTACAATCCGCTCGTTATCTACGGTCCTTCGGGCGTAGGCAAAACCCACCTTATGCTTGCAATTAAAAATCAGATTAAAAAGAACTTTCCTCAAAAGAAAATTGCTTACATAAGAAGTGAAGATTTTACAAACCAACTCATAAACGCTTTGAACGAGGGCAGATTAGGTCTTTCTTCTATGGATGATTTCCATAACAAGTACCGCAATCTTGACGTTCTTTTGATAGACGATATTCATTTTATCGCAGGTAAAGAGTCCACGCAGGAGGAATTTTTCAATACCTTTAATACCCTTTATCAGAACAATAAACAAATTGTTGTTACGTTGGACAGGCCTTTAAAAGAAATCAAAACTCTTGATGAAAGAATCCGTTCACGTCTTTCTGCAGGTCTGTTTGCGGATATTACTGCGCCTGATTTTGAAACCAGAGTCGGCATTATCCGTAAAAAAGCGGAAGAAAAAGGAATAACGATAGAAGAAAATCTTATTTTCTACATAGCAGAACATATAAAGGTTAACACAAGGCAACTCGAAGGGGTTGTAAACAAACTTGTGGCATACGTTGCAATACAAAACAAAGAGCCGAATATAGGTATTGTTCAAACCTATATAAAAGAGGTTATAAACGATACAAAGCCGGAACCTATAAAGATAGAAAAAATAATATCTGAGGTTGCAAAAACCTACAACGTTTCCGAAAGTGACATTGTTTCGGCAAGAAGAACCGCTCCGCTTGCTCTTGCAAGGCAGGTTGCAATGTATATAGCAAAAGCAACGACCGACCTTTCTTTTAAAGCAATCGGCGAAAGTTTTAAAAAGGACCATACCACCGTTCTTTACAATGTAAACAAAGTTGAGGAGTATCTTGCGGAGAGACCGTATGAAAAAGAACTTGTTGACGACATAATAAAGAACTTAAAAGGCGAATAGTTATTAGACTTTTTAAAGTTAATTAACCTTTTATTTATTAACCGCGACGTTAATAAGAAAAATTAAAGGAAAGTTTTTCACTTTTTGTTATTTTTTTACTAACAGCTAAAATGCTTTATTTATATGAGGTTGTCCCACTTACTAACCGTTTTAACCGTACTTACTACTACTGTTATAAATTATTATTTTTATATAGCGGAGGAAAGAAAAAAATGAAAATCAACGTAGAAAGAGCAGCTCTGCTTGATGCAGTTTCCCGTTTACAAAAAGTTGTAGGGTCAAAAACATCTATGCCCGTACTTGACGGTATACTTATCACCGCCACACAAGGTTGTCTATCTCTTTGCGCATATAATCTTGAAATGGGAATGAAAAAAGAAATCTATGCCGTTTGTGATGAAGCAGGTGCAATAGTAATAAATGCCCGTCTTTTATCAGATATTTTAAGAAGAATGAACGGTCCGCAGGTAGATATTGAAACCGATGAAAGACTTATGTGCCACATTAAATGTAACGAAGCGGTTTTTGATATTATGGGAATGGATGCAAATGATTTTCCCGAAATGCCATCTGTTAATGACGGTATAAATATTTCTCTTGACGGTGAAATTTTATCCGATATGGTAAAGGGTACTATTTTTGCGGTATCTCAAATAGAAGGTACAAGACCTATTTTAACGGGAATAAACGTATCTCTTAAAGATAATATTTTGCAGTTTGTTGCGATAGACGGATACCGTCTTGCAATAAGAAGACAAAAGGTAGATGTTTCTTCAAACGCAGAATTTATAGTAACAGGAAAAGCCATAAACGAAGCGGTTAAAATTATAGATGAAAACACCGAAAAGGTGGAAATAACCGTAGGAAAAAGACTTGTATCATTTAATATAAACGGTTATTTATTTATTTCCCGTTTACTTGAAGGTGAATTTGTAAACTTTGAAAAAATTATTCCTGCGGAATATGCTCAAAAGGTAACGGTTAATTCAAATGAAATTATAGACTCGGTTGAAAGAGTTTCACTTCTTATAAGCGATACCTTTTCAACTCCGGTAAGATGTATATTTACAGAAAAAGACCTTACCTTAAGTTGTACTACTTCTATGGGCAGAGCAACCGAAAAGTTCAATGCGGTAATAGAAGGTAATCCTTTTGAAATAGGAATGAACAGCCGTTATTTGCTTGATGCATTAAAAGCATGTGACAGCGGAAACATAGTATTTAAGTTCAGCGGTGCAAATGCAGGTGTGGTAATAAGCAGTGCCGATGAAAACAATAAAGATTTTCTTTATCTTGTAATGCCTATGAGGTTAAGATAATGGAATATAAAGAAATTTATATAAAAGAAGATTTTATACGGCTTGACAGTGCACTTAAACTTGCAAATTTAGTAGTAACCGGCGGTCATGCAAAAATTGTTATACAAAACGGTGAAGTAAAAGTAAACGGTGAAATTTGTTTGCAAAGAGGAAAAAAACTTAAAATAAACGATAAAGCCGAATTTGAAAATAAAGGAATTGTTATAAAAAATGCAGGTTAAAAAACTTATCTGCAAAAATTTTAAGAACATTCTTGAAACTGAACTTGAATTTTCTCAAAATATGAATGTTATATGCGGAGAAAATGCACAGGGAAAAACAAATATAATAGAAGCGCTTTGGCTTTTTTCGGGTGCTAAAAGTTTCAGAAATACAAAAGATAATAATTTTATAAATTTTAATTGTGAAAATGCAAGTATTTATTCTGAATTTATCTTTGAGGGTGTTCAAAAAACCGCAAAAATAGAATTTTCAGATAAAAAGCAAGCATTTATAAACGGTAAAAAAACTAAAAATGTATCAGACCTTGCAGAATGTTATAAAGCAATAGTTTTTTCTCCGTCTGATTTATCACTTGTGTGTGACGGTCCGAAAGAAAGAAGAAAATTTTTAGATGTTTCAATAGGGTGTCTTTATCCGAAATATATTGAAATTCTTAAGAATTATTCAAGAGCGGTAATACAAAGAAATCAAACAATAAAAGAATATAAGTATGACGGCAGTCTTTCGGTAATGCTTGACGTTTTTGAAAAAGAAATTGCCGAAAACGGTGAAAAAATAATAAAATACCGAAAAAAATATATTGAAACTTTAAACAATTATCTTCCTGAAATTTATAATAATATGTCTTCGGGAAAAGAAAAAATAAAGACGGTATATGTAGCAAATATCTGTGATAATATAATTGAAAAATTAAAAGAATCACGAAAAGAAGATATGTATACGGGAATAACAAGTGTAGGTCCTCATAGAGACGATATATCGTTTTTTATAAACGGAAACGATGCAAGAACGTTTGGCTCTCAAGGTCAAAAAAGATGTGTTGCATTATCTCTTAAACTTTCTGGAGCAAATGTATTAAAAGAAATAAGCGGTGAATATCCCGTTTGTTTACTTGATGACGTTATGAGTGAACTTGACCCTAAAAGGCAAAATTATATTTTAAATCATATTAAAGATATGCAGTCTTTTATAACCTGTTGCGACCCTCTTAATACAAAAGGTCTTAAAGACGGTAAAATATTTAAGATAAAGGACGGAAAGTTGATTTAATGTATATACATCTCGGTAACAACGTAATGATAAAATCAAAAGATGTTATTGGTATTTTTGACCTCGACAGTACGTCGGTTTCAAAAAGAACAAGAAATTTTTTAAAAGTTTCGGAAAAGAAAAAGCAAATAGAATCGGTTAGTTTAGATTTACCGAAATCTTTTGTAGTGTGTGCAAAAGAAAGAAAAGAAAATAAAATTTATTTATCTCAACTTTCTTCACTTACACTTCAAAAGCGTTCGGGTTATATAGAGAGTTTGTAAATAAAAGGAGAAAAAAATGAGTAACGAGAACAATTTACCCGTAACGGAAAATTACGACGAAAGTTCAATTCAGGTACTTGAGGGACTTGAAGCCGTAAGAAAGAGACCCGGTATGTACATAGGTTCTACCGGAGAAAGAGGTCTTCACCATTTAGTTTATGAAATAGTGGATAACTCAATAGATGAAGCCCTTGCGGGATACTGCGATAAAATAACGGTCGAATTACTTGATGAAGGAATAGTAAGGGTTTCCGATAACGGACGCGGAATACCCGTAGGTATTCATCCACAAAAAGGAATTCCTACCGTAAGCGTAGTATTTACCATTCTTCATGCAGGCGGTAAGTTCGGCGGAAGCGGATATAAAGTATCGGGCGGTTTGCACGGTGTTGGTGCATCTGTTGTTAATGCGCTTTCTTCATGGCTTGAAGTTGAGGTAAAAGACGGTAAAAATATTTACAAACAGCGATACGAACTCGGAAATATAAAAACAGAACTCGAAGTAATAGGCGAAACCAAAGAAACGGGAACGGTTGTAACCTTTAAGCCGGACCCGACAATATTTACGGATACCACCCGTTATGATTATGATACCTTGCTTTTAAGACTAAGAGAGCAGGCATTCTTAAACGGCGGAATAAGAATAGTATTAAAAGATTTAAGAACCGATGAACTCACCATTCCCGACAGAGCAGACGATTTATGTTTTGAGGGTGGTATACGTTCTTATGTTGAATTTTTACTCGAAAAGAGCAAAAAAGAAAAACTTAATTCCGATGTTATATATCTTTCGGGTGAAAATAAAGATTCTACCGCGGAGATAGCACTTGTATGGAGTACGGGATACGATAATAAAATTATGTCGTTTGCAAACACCATTCATACGGTAGACGGCGGTACTCACGAGCAGGGCTTTAAAAACAGTCTTGCAAGGGTTGTAAATAAATACGGCAGAAACTTTAAATTTTTAAAGGATAGCGACAACAACCTTAAGGGCGACGATATTATGGAGGGTATGATTGCGGTAGTAAGCGTAAAATTACCCGATGCACAGTTTGAGTCACAAACAAAGGCAAAACTCGGAAATACCTCAATAGGAACACTTGTAACGGCGGTTGTTGCGGATAAGATGTATCAGTATCTTGAAGAACATCCGGCAGAAGCAAAAATAATACTTGATAAGTCAATAGCATCGTCAAATGCGCGTGAAGCGGCACAAAAAGCAAGAGATGCTTCAAGAAACAAATCGGGAATAGGCAATAAAACAAGAATGCCTGAAAAACTTACCGACTGCATTTCAAACGATGCTACAAAAACCGAGATATTTATCGTCGAGGGAGACAGTGCCGGCGGAAGCGCGGTAGAGGGCAGAAACTCAACCTATCAGGCAATACTGCCTCTTTGGGGTAAAATGCTGAACGTTGAAAAAGCGAGAGCGGATAAGGTTTACGGCAACGATAAACTTACCCCCGTAATAGTAGCACTCGGCACCGGAATTGCCGAAAACTTTGACATAACAAAACTGCGTTACGATAAAATAGTAATTATGGCGGATGCCGATGTAGACGGCAGCCATATCCGTACACTTTTGCTTACATTCTTCTTCAGATATATGCCGCAACTGATAGAGACGGGGCATATATACCTTGCAAACCCACCTCTTTTCAGAGTTTCAAAGGGCAAACAGCATTTTGATGCGTTTACCGACGAAGAAAAAGCGGAATATATAGAAAAACTCGGCGGCAATGCAGATGTTCAGCGTTATAAAGGTCTTGGTGAAATGAATCCCGAACAACTTTGGGAAACCACCCTTGACCCCGAGAGAAGAACGATGTCGCAGGTTACTATGTCGGATGCTGCTTTGGCGGACGAAGTATTTACAACCCTTATGGGCGAAGAGGTAGAGCCGAGACGTCAGTTTATAGAAGATAACGCGATTTACGCTACAGACCTTGATATTTAAGGAAAGGAGAAAGTCATAAATGGCAAAGAATCAAGAAAAAGTTTATTGGCCTGAAGACGAACAGACCAAAATAAATCAGGTTGAAATAACTGATGAAGTAAAAGAAAGTATGTTGCAGTATTCTATGTCGGTACTTGTAGGACGTGCAATTCCCGATGTGAGAGACGGCTTGAAACCCGTTCACCGCAGAATACTTTACACTATGTATGAAAACGGACTTTCTCCCGATAAGGCATACCGTAAGTGCGCAGATACAGTAGGTGCGGTACTCGGTAGGTACCATCCGCACGGCGATGCATCGGTTTACGATGCCATGGTACGTATGGCGCAGGACTTTTCGCTTAGATATCCTTTAATAGACGGTCACGGCAACTTCGGTAATATTGACGGTTATCCTGCCGCCGCTTACCGTTATACCGAGTCAAGAATGAACCGACTTTCTTTATCTATGCTCGATGATATCGATAAAGAAACCGTAAACTTTTTACCGAACTATGATAACCGTCTCGAAGAGCCGGAAGTTTTACCCGTAAGATTTCCGCAGCTTCTTGTAAACGGTTCTTCGGGTATTGCCGTTGGTATGGCAACCGAAATTCCTCCCCATAATTTAGGAGAGGTTATTGACGGTATGTGCTGTCTTATAGACAATCCCGATGAGGATTTGCCCGAAATTTGTCAGTATATAAAGGGCCCCGACTTTCCGACCGGCGGAATTATTATGGCAAGAAGCGGACTACGTG
>JAKSQL010000189.1 GCA_024404125.1 Clostridia bacterium | reverse complement strand
TCCGGAGCAAACACCGATTTTCTTGTTCTTAAGTTGAGCGTCAAGTTCCTCTTTAGTAGTACCGGTGAATGCGGTATCGTTTGCGGAAACAATAAGTATCTGAGCAGCACCGCTATAGTAAGCGTCTGCAAAATCAACTGACTGTTTTCTTTTTGCATTTATTGTAAGTGCAGAAATAGCTGCATCGCAGGAACCTGAGTTAACTGCAGAAACAACGCCGTCAAATTCCATATTGTCGTACTGAACTTTAACGCCTAACTTTTCGCCTATGGCGTTCATAAGGTCAATATCAAAACCTATGCAGTTACCGTCAGCATCAAGTGACTCATAAGGTTCAAACTCTGCATTAGTTGCAACAAGCAAAGTTTCTTGCTTGGTTTCTTCTTTCTTTTCGCCGCAAGCGGTAAGCGAAAGGGCGAAAAGGACTGCCAATGTGATTGCCAAAATTTTCTTAATGTTTTTCATAAATGTTACCATCCTTTACCGCGTGCAGCGGTTTTTTATTTGATGGTATGATTATAACGCATAATATGCAAGTTGTCAAGCATAAAAATGCAAAAATATCCAACAAACAAATTTAACATTCTGCCTCTAATTATGTTTAAAAACAATAAAAATCCTTTAAAATAGGCAAAAATTCACCTTGTGAATTTATATATATGCAAATTTCAACACATAGAATAATGCATATTTATTGCATATTTTAGAAAAAACTTTCAATATTCATTTCCTGCTCGCCGAGTATACGGTCAATAAGCATATTTATTTCGGCACATTCTGCCAAAAAATCCGATTTGCTTTTTTTGTTTGAAAAAAGCGGCATACGGCTTACACTTACGGATATATCGTCAATTATGCCGTGGTTTACGAATACGGACATATACCGTTGTCTTGTCTTCCAGGATTTTTTTAAATCTTTTACTTTTTTGTCTACTGCTTCCCAGTCGCCCTTTTCACACAGCTTCCTGCAAATTTCGATTTCGGAGTTTGTATCTTTGCAAAACTCCTTTACTATAACATTGCCTGCTATGCAAATTCCTATTATAAGTGCCGTAAGTATTGCGGCGGCGATAAGTCTTTTCATATATTCACCTCTTTTTTATCAGGTTGATGTTTCCCACTCGGTCAACCGTCATTAAGAATACGTCACTCGCATTTACTGACTTTGATTTTAAAATACCGTTCAGTTCACCGTTACTGATTTGTAAAGCGTTTAGCGAGTCGCTTAATATCTTACCGTCACTGATAACGGGTAAGGGAAGCGCACTGTTTTTAGGCGGTATATTCATATCGTTGAGTTTTACGGTTTCGTATTCGCCTTTTAACAGTATGCTTAAATCGCCGTTCACTTCAAGAATGGCGTAATCGACCTCCGATATATCAAATACGTTTTGACCTCTTAACAATTCTACAAGGTCAAGTACTGTCATACGAACGTCTTTCATAGCATGTTGGTCAATTACACCGTTTTTTATAATTACAACCGATTTACCGCTCATTATCTTGCGAATATTTATACTTTTCATTATCAGTATCGAAACTATTATCTCAAGTATAACAAGACAGGAAATTGCCGCTATGCCGCTTAATACCGGTTGGTTGGTATCTTGCAGTGGTATTGCGGCAATTTCCGATATAAGAAGTGTTACAACAAGTTCGTTAGGTTGCATATCTCCGATTTGCCTTTTAC
>JAKSQL010000188.1 GCA_024404125.1 Clostridia bacterium | reverse complement strand
CGCAACGCCTGCCAGCTTTACGGCGGCCAAGCAAAAACGGGGTACGATTGGTGGTGGCACTCCTTCACGGCGTATAACCGGCAAACGGGCGAGGCAAAGCCCTTTTACATAGAATTTTTCGTTTGCAACCCCTCAAGCGGCGGTGACGAGCCCGTGTTTGGCCAGTTGCCGCAAAACAAGCAAAACGGCGTTAAGCCTTCGTACTTAATGGTAAACGTGGGCACGTGGGGCAAAAGCAAGGCGCAACTTCACCGCTTTTTCGGCTGGAATAATTGCAAAGTTGATTTTGGCACGCCCTTTAATATTTCGGCCGACGACTGCGTTTTAAGCGAAACGCACAATTAATAAACAAATAGCGTTCAACGTGGGATATGGCGCAGGTAATCTATTCCGCCGCATACAGGCGTTTGAAATGTTTTGGCATGCGGAGGGCATGAAAACCGCGTACGAAGGCTATATTATTTACAGCGGCGAAAAGTATTTGGTATCGCCCGAAACGTGCTACGGCTACGCCGATAAAAACTGGGGCAAAAACTTTACTACGCCTTGGGTGTGGCTGTCGTCGAATAATATCACCAGCGAAGTTACGGGCAAAAAACTTGAAAACAGCGTTTTCGACATTGGCGGCGGCAGGCCAAAGGTTTGGGGCTTGGCACTTAAAGGCAAACTGCTTTCCGCGTTTTGGTACGAAGGCAAGGGCTACGAGTTCAACTTTTCCAAATTTTGGACGTTTACGCGCACAAAATTCCACTGCACCGAAACGGACGAGCAAATAGTTTGGCATATAGAGCAAAAAACCTGGCGGCATAAAATGATAACGGACATAACGTGCCAAAAGTCGGATATGCTGCTTATCAATTACGAAGCTCCCACCGGCGAAAAGCGCCACCAGCGCCTGTTTAACGGCGGCAACGGCAGCGGCACCGTGCAACTTTTCAAAGGCAAAAAACTTATCGACAGAGTCCACGTCGAAAACGTCGGCTGCGAGTACGGCGAGTACGACCACCCCGATAGGTACTAACGCAACTTGCGTTAACTATGCTTTCCACAATAATAAAAGAGCCTTTTTGCAAAGGCTCTTTTTTTAATGCTAATATTCAATTGCCCCCGTACTATGCGGCAAATACTAAAATGACATATGATGGCTAATTTATTTTTTTAACAATTGTAATTTTTTTCTTGCTTTTATTCCAGATTTAGAATATAATAAAACTGTAAGAGGTGTAATATGTTAAGTTTTATTTCTGCAAAAGAAGCCGCTGATAAGTGGGAAATTTCACAACGCCGCGTGGCAACGCTCTGCGCTGAAAAGCGTATTGATGGTGCAATGATGGTTGGCAATATGTGGATAATTCCCTCAACCGCCGAAAAGCCTGAAGATAAGAGGGTAAACAAAGTTGACGTTAAACTCGTTGGTTTAAAGCCTTTCATTAAGTGGGTAGGCGGTAAAAGTCAACTGGTTGCTGAAATTGAAAAAGTTATTCCAAGCGATATGCAACTTTCGAAATACGCAGAACCAATGGTTGGCGGTGGTGCGCTACTGTTTAATATGTTAGCAAATCATAACTTTAAAGAAGTTTATATTTGTGATACAAACGCAGAACTTATAAACGTTTATAACGTAGTTAAAAACGATGTTGAAAAACTAATTGAACAGTTGATTGAAATGCAAACAATGTTTTTAGCTATGAATGCAAACGGCAGAAAGTTTTATTACT
>JAKSQL010000187.1 GCA_024404125.1 Clostridia bacterium | reverse complement strand
TCCCCCTGCCCTATGCCCTATCCCGTATATAAAACCATCGGTGAAGTAAAGGAAAGCACCGACGTTATTATTGATTTTTCTCACGTAAGCACACTTGACAGTTTACTTTCCTATGCCAAAGACAACAAAAAAGCAATAGTTTTGGCAACAACGGGTTACAGCAAAGAACAAATTGAAAAAATCAAAGATGCGGCTAAAGTTATTCCCGTATTTTTCAGTGCTAATATGTCACTTGGTATAAATCTATTATCCGCCCTTGCAAAAAAAGCGGCTATGATTTTAGGTAGTGATTTTGACGTTGAAATAGTCGAAAAGCACCATAATCAAAAGATAGATGCTCCCTCCGGTACGGCTCTTATGCTTGCAAATGCCGTTAATTCAGTTTTTGACGATAAATACAACTACGAATTTGACCGCCATTCAAAACGTCTTAAAAGGCCTCAAAACGAAATAGGCATACACTCTGTAAGAGGCGGAACGATTGTCGGCGAGCACGATATTATATTTGCCGGAAAAGATGAGGTTATAACGCTTTCACATCATGCCGCATCAAAGCAGGTATTTGCAAACGGTGCAATTAAAGCGGCTATCTTCATAGCAGAACAAAAAAGCGGTCTTTACGATATGAACGATATACTTGCTGTTGAATAATAAAAAGCATCGCCAAGCGATGCTTTTTTTCATATACTGTTATCGGTGATATATGTGAATGAATATTTAAAACCCTTAACAAGTGAAAGTGACCTTGAGATTTACGAAAAGTTTTTAGAGGAAGACAGTATCGAAAAAAATTACAAAATACACTGTTTTATAAATAATAAAACAAGCGTTATATTCGGCAAGATACTTAATTTTGAAAACAAATTCGTAAAGGTTAATTCCAAAGGCAATATTTTGTATATAAATTCGGACAGAATTAAATACATAGAAGAAATATAAAATGCGGACAGTAAATACTGTCCGCTTAATCTTATTTTACGGTAAATTTGATTATTACTTTTTTGCCTTTTTTAATTACTATGCCGTCTTTAAAATCATCGTAAATAAAGGTATATGCGGCATCGGTTACTTTTTGGTCGTTTACGGTAACACCGCCCTGCATAACAAGCCGCCTTGCTTCGCCGTTTGAGGTTACCATTTCACCCTTTACCATTACCGATAAAAGACCTATCTTACCATCGGTAAAATCGGCGGCGGAAAGTTCTACGGTAGGCATATTCTCGTGTGTGCCTGCGCCCGAAAATACCGCACGTGAGGTTTCCTGCGCTTTTTGTGCTTCGGCTTCACCGTGAACAAGTTTTGTAAGTTCAAATGCTAAAATTTCTTTTGCCTCGTTTAACTTACTGCCTTCCCACTTATCCATTTCGTCTATTTCTTCAAGTGGCAGGAAGGTAAGCATACTTTAATACGTCCGCATCGCCTACGTTTCGCCAATACTGATAGAATTCATAAGGTGAGGTCTTCTCGGGGTCAAGCCAAACTGCACCGCCTACCGTTTTGCCCATCTTTTTACCTTCGGAGTTAAGCAGCAGGGTTATTGTCATAGCATGAGCGTCTTTACCGAGTTTCTTTCTTATAAGTTCGGTACCGCCAAGCATATTTGACCATTGGTCGTCGCCGCCAAACTGTAAATTACAACCGTATTCTTTAAACAAATGATAAAAGTCATAACTTTGCATTATCATATAGTTGAATTCAAGGAAGCTCAAACCCTTTTCCAT
>JAKSQL010000186.1 GCA_024404125.1 Clostridia bacterium | reverse complement strand
CGGTCTTTACGGTGTTGAGGTTGCGGCAAACTATTATTTTAATAAGAGTGTAGACAAACTTTCGCTTCTTGAATGTGCCTGCCTTGCTTCAATTACAAAAGCGCCGTCATCCTATGCGCCGGATATAAATCCCGACCTAAATAAAAGGCGTCGCGAAACGGTATTATACGAAATGCTCGACCAAGGATATATAACCAAAGAAGAGTGCGATAATGCCCTTAAAGAAGAACTGAATATTGTTGCAAGCCGTGATGCACTCAATGAAAATGAAATTAACAACTACTTTATTGAGGCGCTTATACGTCAGGTTACAAATGATATAGCCGATAAATACGGTTACGACCAAAAACACGCGGCAACCAATTTTTATTCGGGCGGTTATAAAATTTATGCAACACTCGACCCCGATATTCAAACGATAGTTGACGGTGTGTTTTCCGATTCAAAAACATACGGGCTTAAAGCTAAAGACGGCAGTCAACTTCAGGGCTCCTTTACCATTATGGACTATAAAGGAAACGTTTTAGGTCTTGCGGGCGGTATCGGTGAAAAAACCGCGAATTTAGGTACAAGCGGATTTAACCGTGCAACCGATGCGATAAGACAACCCGGTTCTACTATGAAACCGATTGCGGCGTATGCACCCGCAATTGAACGCGGACTTATTACTTATTCAACTATAGTTAATGACGTTGCCACAAATTATAACGGTTGGAAACCTAATAACTGGTACGGCTCTTATTACGGTAATGTTACGGTACAGTATGCACTTGAAAGGTCAATTAACACAATTCCGGTATATCTTGTAAATAAGATGACACCGAAAGTAAGTTTTGACTTTTTAACACAAAAACTCGGTGTAAAAACACTCAACAGTCCCGATGATATGAACTTATCACCTCTTGGAATGGGCGGTACGAACGGTGGTCTTACAACACTTGAATCCGCAAGTGCCTACGCAGTTTTCGGAAACGGCGGTAAATATTATGAGCCAACGTTCTATACAAAAGTTTGCGATCAACACGGCGAGGTAATTTTAGAGCATCAGCAAAAACCGCACGCGGCAATAGGTGACGATACCGCAAAGGTTATGAATCAATTACTTCAAAATGTTGTATACGGTGCAAGAGGTACGGGCAGCGGCGCAAAGAACTATATACCGAATATGAAATTTTATGCAAAAACCGGTACTACAAACGACCAAAACGACTTGTGGTTTGTAGGCGGCTCACCGTATTATATAGCGTCTTGTTGGTGCGGTTTTGATACAATGCAGGGTGTTTCAACAAGCACTATTGCGCAACGTATGTGGGGCGCTATTATGTCTAAAGTCCATAAGGGACTTGAAGCAAAAGAATTCCCCGACAGTAAATATGCAGTTAAGCGTTACTACTGTACGCAAACAGGGGAACTTGCTACCGATATGTGCCCCGAAAAAGCGGTCGGTTGGTACCGCGACAGTGTTCTCCCCGAGGTTTGCCATACTCACGAAGGTACGGTAACAGAACAGGCTGCAGAAGAAAAAGAAGAGGGCGAAGAAGGGCACGGGGAGGAGGACGAAGAAGGTTTCTTCCCGGCGGATTGTTGCGGTGCTGAGCTGCCGGGTTTGTTGGGTGCGACTGCTGATGGCGGTGCCGCAGCTGGTGGAGTGCGTGAGCATGAGGGGGAAGTGACTGTGAGCCTTGTCGCCTTCGAGGGCGCGAGGGAGGAGGGTGATCTTGTGAGC
>JAKSQL010000185.1 GCA_024404125.1 Clostridia bacterium | reverse complement strand
TTGCTAACAAAAACAAGGATAAGTACGACGGTTCTTTAAGCGCCATGCTTATCGGCAATACCTTTGTAAACAATGCTTCATCGTCTATCGCAACGGTTATAGTTATTTATTATCTCGGTGAAGAATATGCTTTTGTTGCAACTGTTATTATGACACTTTTAGTCCTTACTTTCGGTGAAATTGTACCGAAAGTGCTTGCAAAACAGTTCTCCGAAAAATTTTCGGTTGCGGTTGCATTGCCTGTTTATATAGTTACGGTGATTTTTAAACCGATTACCTTTATTGTAATGGGTTTTGTAAACCTTGTATCTAAACTTTGGAGTAACAGTACTACCGATACCGATGCGGTTTCAGAAGACGACCTTGAAAACATCATAGATATTGTTGAGGACGAGGGTGTGCTTGACGAAGAGCAGTGCGACCTTTTACAAAATGCTTTGGAGTTTGACGAAGTCCCCGCATATCAGGTAGTAACACATAGGGTTGATATGGTTGCGCTTGATATCAAAGACGCGTATGAAGTAAATCTTCAAAAGATTTTTGAAAGCGATTATACAAGACTTCCCGTATATGAAGATACACCCGATAATATAATCGGTATTTTGCATCTTAACAATTTTTATAAAGAATATGTTTCAAACGATAAAATCAGTATCAGAAAACTGCTTATGCCGGTTACTTTTGTTCATCAAACAATGTCTTTGTCGGACGTTTTAAATAAGATGAAAGAAGTAAAGTGTCATATGGTAGTCGTACTTGATGAATACGGTGGCACCTACGGCATACTTACTATGGAAGACGTTCTTGAGCAGCTTGTAGGCGAGATTTTTGACGAAACCGACGATATAGAGCCCGAATTTGTTTGTATAGACGATACTCATTTTTCAGCAGAGGGCGATATGCGTATTTACGATTTCTTTGATGAGTTTGATATTGATATCGAAGATGACGATGAGTTCGTCGGTGATATTTCAACCGTAGGCGGTTTTGTTACCGAAATGTTAGACGGCGAGGTAGAAAACGGTGCAGAATTTGAATATAAGAATTTAAAGTTTTCGGTTACCGAGTGTGACGAAAAACGTGTTGAAAAAATCGGGGTAGAAATTATTCCCGAGGAAAAAACCGACGGGGAAGATGAATAAATCTTTAAGGACGGATACTTATGAAAAGACCTATGTTTATAAGTCTTGCACTTGTACTTTTTACGGTGCTACTGTCCTTTTACGTAAGAAAGGCCTTACTCTTTTGCGGAGTAGGGCTTTTGATATTGTTGGCATTTTGTGTATATAAGCAGTATAAGGGATATTATATTGTTGCGATTTGTTTATCCATTGCAGTTTTCGTATCCTTGTTTTTGTCTTATTCAGTAGCGGATAGATACGATGAACTTTCAACCACGCAACTAACCGAAAATTTTACCGTATTAAATGTAGAAAAGAATGATTACGGTAAATACTTCATTACCGCTAAATGCGAGAACGCAAAATATCTGCCTGAAAATTCAAAAATTATGCTTAATACATACGGCGGTGCGTCACTTAAAAGCGGCGACAGAATAACTGCAAAAGTGAAAATATTTTCACTTAAAAGCGATCCAAACCGTAAAAATTATTATTCAGAAGGCATTTACGGTAAAGCCAATATCGTTAAAATTTATAAAATGACGGTAAAAGAGGGTTTTCTTAAAAATGTATACAGTTTTCGCACTTACATTAAAAACACCGTAGA
>JAKSQL010000184.1 GCA_024404125.1 Clostridia bacterium | reverse complement strand
GAGGCAAACGCGCTGCGCGCGGTAAAGAAAGAGGCAAAATCAAAGAATGCAGCTTTGTGACGGTCAGCGCGCCCGCGATGAAGCGCACCGTGCGCCAAACTTTACTGCCGCGCCGCTGTAAATACCGCTCAAACGCCGCGGTAGGCTCCAAACGCTTCGCGGTTGACAAACGAGCTGAAAGGCTCTATAATGAGCAACAGAAGAACCTTTCTTTTGTATAAGTCGATGTAAAAATTTAACCACTGCCCCATTTGTCATTTTCCGTGTAAAAAATAATATCCGTCGTTATTTAATCATTGATTTTAATTTATTTTTATGAAACAGGAATTATATATTAAACTGCCTCCGCTTGTAATTGATTTTTTGAATTATTACAGTGTTATAAAAAACCGCTCCGAACTTACCGTCAGCGAATATGCAAGTGATTTAACCACTTTTTTTAAGTTTTTAAAAATTATTAAAGGTTATGTTCCGTCTGATTCCGATTTTGCCGATATTGATATTTCGGATGTTGATATTTCGCTTATTTCTTCAGTAACTTTAAGTGATGCGTATATGTTTCTTGCATATTGCAAAAATGAGCGTGATAATAATGAAAAGACCCGCGCCCGTAAGGTTGCGAGTCTGAGAATGTTTTATAAATACCTGACTGTTCAAAAACATCTGCTTGACGAAAATCCGCTTCATGAGCTCGACTCCCCTCAGGTTAAAAAATCTTTACCGAAGTATCTTACTTTAGATGAGAGTCTTTCTTTATTGGATGCTGTTGACGGCAAATTTAAAGAACGTGATTATTGTATTATTACTTTATTTTTAAATTGCGGGCTCAGACTTGCCGAGCTTGTTTCATTAAATCTTTCGGATATACGCTCGAATAACACTTTGACTGTAACCGGTAAAGGTAATAAAGAGCGCACCATTTATTTGAATGATGCGTGTATAAGTGCTTTGCAGGCTTATCTTTCCCTGCGCCCGGTTGACGGTCTTAAAGACCGCGATGCGCTTTTTATCAGTCGTCAAAAGTCAAGAATAAGCCCTAAAACCGTTCAGGCTGTTATTAAATCAACGCTTGAGAAGGCAGGGCTTGCCGATCGCGGTCTTTCAACGCATAAGCTTCGCCATACCGCCGCAACGCTTATGTATCAATACGGCAATGTTGATGTGCTTGCAATTAAAGAAATTCTCGGTCATGAAAATCTGAATACAACTCAGATTTATACTCATATAGTTAATGATCAGCTTCAGAAAGCCGCGCAGGCTAATCCTCTGAGCAAAGTCAAGGCACCCGTTAAACCTGATTATAAAGCTGATAATTTAGTTCAAACCGATAAAGAAAGCGAAAAAGACGATATTTGATTACCGTTATTTTTTCAACCGATAAAATCAAACAGTCCCCCTAAAAGCTTAAATGCACCCGCACTTAATACCGCTGCTGCCGGCAGCGGTATTATCTTTATTATAAAATCTTTTATGTATTTATTAAGATTATTTCCGCTTGCAAATGTATTGTTACCGAGCAAAGCCGATAAGATGTTAACCGACATTTTGCCGCTCGTACAGCTCGCACGAATATTTACAGCCGCTGCTGAAGAAAAAACAGGTATTATAACCAGTGAACTGAAGCCGAGACCGTTTATACCGTATTTATAATACAGTGCTCCGATTATTACGGAAGCAACTATACCGTAAATTAACTCACATACATACAGTATCGGCAGACCGGCTGCACATAAACCGGTTATAAAAATCAAACAAG
>JAKSQL010000183.1 GCA_024404125.1 Clostridia bacterium | reverse complement strand
TTTCTTATGTTGACAGCACAGCTAAGAAAGGCACCACCTATACCTATTGCGTAAGATCTTACAGCGGCAGCTACAGCGGCACTTATGCAAACACAATAAACTGCAAGGATATATATTAAGGTTCAAATCAAAAATCCGATTCATTATCGGTAAATCGGCTTCACCGCTCTCGCCTGTTCGGTATGAACGGTGAAGCTGATTAAACATTCTTAGGGAGGTTTGATTATGAAAAAAATATTATGCTTTACTTTGATACTCATCACTTTGTTGAGCTTCGCCGTGCTTCCCGTGAGTGCAGCCTCAACAATCAAATTTAAATTCACATTGAATCCCGATAAAAAATCTTATACAGTTTCCGGAGATTCTTCTTATACATATCCGACAAGCTTCACCATACCGTCATCTTATAACGGAAAACCCGTTACAATAATTGACGAAGGCGCATTTGCAGGCTGCAGCAGTTCCGGTTATGTCAAGGCCGTTACAATCCCCGCTTCTGTTGAAACTATCGGTAATCACGCTTTTTGTGAGTTTGACGGTAACGGCGGAATATGTCCGAAAACAATTTACATTTTAAACAAAGATGTATATTTCGGTTATCACGCCATAGGTTATTATGTATGGGGTTATTATTCTGAAGACGATGTCTTTAGTCACCCGACATTTTACGGATATCCCGGTTCAACAACAGAGAAATACTGTGCCCAAGAGACATCGTTCACTTTCAAATCTCTCACACTTTCCGCACCCAAGCTTACATCGACCAAAAACGGCAAAGGTTATGTAACCTTTAAGTGGGAAGCAGTCAGCGGCGCTGATTCATACCTTGTTTATCATAAGGAAGGCTCGGGCTCCTGGGTACAGCTCGGCACCACAACCTCAACAAGCTTTAAGGATACAAAAGTTACAAGCGGCAAAAAATACACCTACACCGTAAAAGCGCACAACAAATACGGCTACGGCACATATAACAAAACCGGCATTGTTTCAGGCTACACAAATGCTCCCGTTTTAAAATCCGCTGCCGCCTCAAGTGTGGGCATTACCGTTAAATGGAATGCAGTAACCGGTGCCACCGGCTACAATATCTACAGAAAAGCTCCGGGTGCCTCATCGTGGACTAAAATCGGCACTTCCACAACAACAAGTTATGGCGATACAACCGTAAAATACGGCAGTTCATACACCTATACGATAATAGCAACGGTTAAATTTGACGGCAAAACCTATAACTCAACCTATGACAGCACCGGACTCACCGCAAAAGCATCAAAAGTCATAACACCCGCAAAACCCACCGCAGCAGTCACCAAAAAAGGCACGGTTACAGTTAAGTGGGATAAAATTCAGGGTGCAACCAAATATACCGTTTACCGTTCCGAAAAAGCCGACAGCGGCTTCCAAACACTTAAAACCGTTACTTCGACAAGCTATGCTGATGCTACGGTAAAGTTAGGAAAAACATATTATTATAAGATTGTCGCTTATATAGGAAGTAATAAAAGCTCGGCTTCTAAAGCCTGCAGTATAGCCGCGACTATCCCCGTTCCGGCAGTAAAGAATTATGTTGCAGTTACAACCTCATCAACCAAGCTTTATTGGGATAAGGTTGCCGATGCCACCGGTTATTTTATCTATCGCCGAGTACCCGGCGGCAGTTGGTCAAAGATTGCCACAATCAAAAATAACAGCAACGTAAACTACACGGATAAAACCAAAGGCACATTTGATTATCTTATGTGCGCCTATATAACATCCAACGGC
>JAKSQL010000182.1 GCA_024404125.1 Clostridia bacterium | reverse complement strand
TTCAACATTAAATGAATGTCCGTCGGGTGCTTATTATTACTATGACTGCGGCGAGGGTTGGCAACCGATTGACGGAAATATTGCGACCTTTACCGAAAACGGCGCTGCATATTACCGCTTTAAAGCCGTTAACGGCGCGGGGCTTGAAAGTGCACCGTCAGACTCGTATAATGTAAAAATCGATACCGTAGAGCCCACGGCTTATATAATTCAGAGTGAGACCGAAAAAACCGCTTCGCCATACGATATTGCAATAGTGCCCGTTACGGGTGATTCCGGTGTAAGAAAGGTTTATTTTGACGGCGAGGATGTTACCGAAACGCTTACCGCCACGGTTTCTAAAAACGGCAGATATATTCTGACAATAGTCGGCAACAACCTGCTGTCGTCAACTCAGGTTATAAATATCAAAAACTTCGGTATTTTGCCGCAGACGCTTTACAGTTACACTTTTATTGATGAAGAGACGGCTAATGTAATTTCATATAACGGCAAAGAAGAGGTTGTTACCGTTCCCTACGATATCGAAAACCACGCGATTGTCGAGCTTGCAAGCGGCGCTTTCCTTGATAAACATTTTGTAAAAGAAATAAACATTCAGAACGGATTTGAAAAAATCGGCAATGTGTGCTTTAAAAACTGCACTTCTCTTGAAAAAATCACCATACCTTATACCGTGACCGAAATCGGCGCGTATGCCTTTGACGGCTGTTCTGATTTTACGATTTACTGTTACGAAAATTCGTATGCGCACACCTATGCCGCTGAAAATAACATTCCGTTTGTACTGCTTGAAATAAAACCGCTCGGTAAAACCGAGGTCGATTATGAAAACGGTATTATTTACACCGATATTACCGGTGCGACCGATGTGGGGCAGTTCGTTTCGACAGACGGCGGCTATCATATTATAGGTGTTCCGTCAACGGTAATCGGCGAGACCGAGGTTTACGGTACCGGTGCACTGATTTATTTCTTTAAAAACGGTAAGCTCATTTACACATACAAGCTCGCCGTAAGGGGTGACCTTGACGGTGATTCGTATATTGATGCGCTTGACGTTGCTTTGGGCGAATGTGCCGCCAACGAGCATATTGATTTGTTTGATGAGTTTGTAACTGCCGCAGATTATGATTTCAGCGGCGGGGTTGAAGATATTGACTATCAGTGCATAGTCAATGCGGCTTTGTGGAACTGATTTACAGGTCGGCGAGAGGTACAGAAAGAATTTATCAGACAGTATTCGCTGCAGAACGAAAAGTAAAAAAACAAAAATATAAAAAGACGATTTTGAAAAGAAATTTAATTCTTCAAAATCGTCTTTTTTTGCGGGTTTCGCAGTTTTTTAAATTTTTTACTTTTTGCAGTTTTAAAATACGGCTTCGCGGTACAAAACTTTTATGAATTTAAAAGCCGCAACCCGGATTTCGGTTAAAAAAGGTTTTATTTTTGCTTTTTCCAAATCTTTTTTACAATTTCGCGACGTTCACCCTGATAGATACCTGTGCCGCTGTAAAGATTTTCAAATCCGCATTTTTCCATTACTTTTATCGAGGCAATGTTCTCCTTCAGGCTTATTCCGTATATTACTGAAAGAGCTTTCTTTTCGGCAATTACAGGCAAAAATGAAGAGACCGCCTCGGAAGCATATCCTTTTCCCGTATATTTTTTTGCAATATGGTATCCTATTTCCCAACCGTCATCTGTCGGTGCAATCTGAACATACCCGATATTTTTATTATCCTTTGTCAGTACGGGATACACAAAAGGGCCGTTCTCTGATTCATACCGG
>JAKSQL010000181.1 GCA_024404125.1 Clostridia bacterium | reverse complement strand
CGCAAACAAATATAGAGTCGAATAACAGCGAATACACAAACATCGCCGATTTGTTTTTATTGATTTCCAAAATATCCGCCCCCTTTACACAAAGTTTATGAAAAAAGGGCAAAAAAAATACCGCAAAGGCAAAACCTTTGCGGTAAAATTGCAGTAAAATCGTCTTACTTTGCCTCGTATTTGGCAACAATCTTTTTAATTCGGTCAACGGGGTCAAGCAACGAGCTTATCGAGTTATCGTTGTTAAGCGTATCAACAAGAAGCGCAATATACTTTGACATATTAACGCTTTCATACCACTCTCTTGAAAGAAGTTCGGGGGTTTGATAAATAAGGTTTGTTGTAAGCACCTTATCAATTAAGCCGTTTTCGTAATATTCGTCAAATTTTTCGAGTCCCTCAACAAAAAGACCGAATGTAGAGAAAATGAAAATTCTCTTTGCGCCGTTTTCTTTTAATTTCTTGGCAATATCAAGCATTGATTCGCCCGAAGAAATCATATCGTCAACAAGAATTAAATCTTTTACCGTAATATCGTTACCCAAAAACTCGTGAGCTTCAATCGGGTTTCTTCCGTTTACAACAACCGAGTAATTTCTCTTTTTATAGAACATACCGAGTTCAAGACCCAAAACGGAGGAATAATAAATACATCTTCCCATACCGCCCTCGTCGGGAGAAACTATCATTGTATGGTTCTTATCGAGTTTAATATCGTCAACTGTTTTAAGAAGGGCTTTTATCATTTGGTAAGTGGCCTGAACATTGTCAAAACCTTCAAGCGGAATGGCGTTATTAACACGGGGGTCGTGAGCGTCAAATGTGATAATATTCTTTACGCCCATAGCGGTAAGCTCCTGCAAAGCCATAGCGCAGTCCATAGACTCTCTTGCTGTTCTTCTGTGCTGTCTGCCCTCGTAAAGCATAGGCATAATAACCGTAATTCTTCTTGCTTTACCGCCGAAAGCCGCAATAACACGCTTTAAGTCTTGGAAATGGTCGTCAGGACTCATTGGAACGGTTTGTCCGTACATTTTGTATGTAACACTGTAATTAAAGCAGTCGCAGATAATGAAAGCGTCAAGTCCACGGGCAGTATGGTTAAGAACCGCCTTTGCTTCGCCCGTTCCGAAACGGGGACAGTTGGCGCCCACTACGAAGCTTTCGTCCTCCGGAATATCTCTCCATTGTTTCAGATAATAGTCCACCTTAGAAGCGATATCCTCGCAACCTTTCATACTTACGATGGCAAGGTCGCCGTAAGGTGTGTGCTTAAAATCAATATTTGACATCTCTAACCCCTCCGAACAGTATTTTTATACTATATATATAATAACACATTTTTTTCAACATAAAAAGACTTTTTCTTAAAATTTATTACTTTTTATTGAAAAAAATTATTTGATAATATATACTTTTTTTGTTGTAATTAAACAAGTATTTGATTTTAGGAGGATTTTTATGCCAAAAGTTACTCTTTTAGCCCATACTCCCGACCCCGAAAGAACGGTTGCGTTTGCGGCAAAGCTTTGTTACAGCAGTTCGGGAATTGAAGATTTACGGGACGGCTTGACCGAAGAAAAAATAAGCTCGTTTGTAAAGATGCTTGCCGATATGGGACACGAAAGCCCGATAGAGCATGTAAGCTTTACATTCGGTATTGAGGGCGTAAGCCGTGCCTGTACGCATCAACTCGTAAGACACCGTTTAGCGTCTTACAGTCAAAAAAGCCAAAGGTATGTAACCGAGGGTGCATTCGAGTATATTGTTCCTCCCGAGATTGCCGATAACAAAGAGGCGCTCGAACTCTTTAAGAAAACCATGGACGCCGACCAAAAGGCGTATG
>JAKSQL010000180.1 GCA_024404125.1 Clostridia bacterium | reverse complement strand
CCATTTACACAAAACATAAGCGCAGTCACCTCCGCTACACCGTTGGCACTCGAAAAAGGTGCTACCTCGCTTAAAAATCTCTTCTTCGGTTTACACGCAGGTTGTATCGGAGAAACAAGCGCATTTTTACTTTTAATCGGATTTGGGTATTTGCTTATAAGAAAAGTAGTATCTCCGATTATACCGCTTAGTTTTATAGGTACGGTAGCGGTACTTAACCTTATTTTCGGCGGCGATGTTTTAGCGCAAATTCTTTCGGGCGGACTTATGCTCGGCGCTATATTTATGGCTACCGACTATACTACAATCCCTACGGATAAGTGGGGTAAACTTATTTTCGGTATCGGTTGCGGCGCAATAACTTTCATAATAAGAAAGTTCGGCGCACTTCCCGAGGGTGTTTCCTACTCTATTATTCTTATGAACATTTTAGTACCTCACATAAATAAACTTACGACTTCACGTCCGTTCGGTTACAGAAAGGCGGCGAAGTAATATGAGTTCACACAGATTAAATGAAAACTCAACCTCAAAAGAAATCGTATACCCCGTAATAGTTTTGTTTTTAATTTGTCTTGTAATAACGTTTGCGCTTTCACTCACGAATAAAATCACCGAGCCGAAAATAAACGCACTTAACGCTAAAACGCAGGAAGCATCAAGGCAAAAACTTTTAAAGGCGGATAAATACAAAGAAGATACCGTTACGTTTGACGACGGCGAAGAATATACATACTATGCCGCAGTTAAAGATAATAAATCAGTCGGTTATATTATTACCGTAAACGAAAAAGGTTACGGCGGTAATCTTCAGGTAATGGTTGCGGTACTGCCCGACCATAAAGTTAAAGCGGTTGAGATTTTAGACGTTACTAACGAAACACCGGGACTTGGTCAAAACACCGCACAAAAGTCGTTTTACAGTCAGTTTGAAGGTCTTACAAAAGATATTACGGTGCAAAAAGGCAGCGCCGATAAAGAAAAGAACGAAGTAAATGCCGTAACCGGTGCTACTATAAGTTCAAAAGCCGTTACAAAAGCGGTTAACAAAGCATTGGAAATTATCGGAAGTATTAAGGTAGGTGAGCAGAATGAAAAATAATTATTTTAAAACCTTTACAAACGGTATTATTACCGAAAACCCCGTTTTAAGATTAGTGCTCGGCACCTGCCCTACTTTAGCGGTAACTACCTCGGCTAAAAACGGCATAGGTATGGGAATTGCGGCTACTGCGGTACTTATCTGCTCAAACGCGGCAATATCACTTTTACGTAAAGTTATTCCCGATAAAATCAGAATACCCGCCTTTATTACCATCATCGCGGGATTTGTAAGTGTAGTGCAAATGATAGTAAAAGCATTTGCACCTGCCATTGATAAATCGCTCGGCATTTATTTGCCGCTTATAGTTGTAAACTGTATAATACTTGCAAGAGCGGAAATGTTCGCATCGAAAAATCCCGTAATACCGAGTATGCTTGACGGACTCGGTATGGGCATAGGATTTACCGCAACACTTACCCTTATGGGTACCATAAGAGAATTATTGGGCGCGGGAACAGTATTCTCGTTAGGTCCCGTACTTTCTACTCCTATGATAATATTCTTGCTCCCTCCGGGCGGATTTTTCGTGTTTGGTATGCTTGTGGCACTGTCAAATGCACTCGCACGCAAAAAAGGCAAAAAGGTAATTGAACATTTAGGATGCGAAAACTGCCCGTCTAAAGATATTTGCGATAAAGCAAATACCGCAAAGGAGGTATAAGCGATATGAGTTTTTATACTATGCTTGCTTCCATTGTGCTTGCGGGACGTCTTACCCGCAATATGGTACTTTCAAAGTTCTTGGGAAGTTGCCCGTTTT
>JAKSQL010000018.1 GCA_024404125.1 Clostridia bacterium | reverse complement strand
TGGTAAGTTGGATGCACCAAAAAGAAAAAGGAACGGTGCTAAAACCTTGCTGTCGCAGATTGCAGAGCTCGAAGAAAAAGTAAAGCGTAACGATAACCGTATGGCTCAGATGTACACCGATAAATTAGACGGTGTCATCACCGTAGAAGAGTATACAAAATACCGAGAAAACTATCAAAAAGAATCTTCTGATACAGAAAAACGCATCTAAGTTGTGAAATCAACACTCGTCGAACTATCTGGCGGCTAAACAAAAACGGATACTAAATCTATACTCGAAAAGTACCGAAAAATTGACACTCTGACATTCGAGATAGCCGATGAATTTATAAGTAAAATCTTCATCGGAAAACTCCAAAAGAGTGGAAAGAGAGAAATCAAGATTGAGTGGAAAATTTGAGTATTTTCCACAGTCAAAAAACGACAAAATATACAAGATAAACAAAAAAGTGTAGTATTGGCTAACTCAGCCCACGGTGGGTTTGACGGCGGTGCCGTAGCGAAGGACGGTACGGTCGAAAAGGAAATAAATCTTTCCATTGCAAAAAAAGTAAAGCAAATACTTTTGTTTAACGGCTATAACGTGATTATGACACGCAACAGTGATGTTGCAACAAATAGTCTTGACGGCTCTATTGCCTCAAAGAAAAAGAGCGACCTTAAAAACCGTCTTGAACTTATGAATAAGCATAAAAGCGCCGTATACGTAAGTATTCATCTTAATAAATTCACTACCTCCGCGGCATACGGTGCGCAGGTGTTCTATTCAAAGAATTTTGAAGAAGCCAAAGAACTCGGTCAGAGTATTCAGGACTCAATAGTATCGCTTTTGCAAAAGGATAATAAACGTGCAATAAAGCAGGGTACAAAGAGTACGTATTTGCTATATAATGCCACGGTCCCCGCGGTTATAGTGGAGTGCGGTTTTTTAAGCAATAATGCGGAACTTGAAATGTTAAAGGATAAAACGTATCAGTCGAAAATGGCATTTGCCGTTTCGAGCGGAATAATAAATTATAAAGGGTGATTTTATGCCGTCTAAAACCAAGAGTGTTTTCGTATGTAACGAGTGCGGATACGAGAGCGTTAAGTGGGCAGGTCGCTGTCAGGGTTGCGGTGCTTGGAACTCAATGACCGAGCAAATAATAACAACACAAAAAACTACACAAAAAGAATACGGAGGTACCGTTAAGGCGGCATTTGCCAAACCTTTAAACGAGATAAACGCGAGTGACGAGGTGCGCTTTTTAACCGGCATAAACGAACTTGACAGGGTGCTTGGCGGCGGAATAGTAAAGGGCTCGGTAATTTTGCTTAGCGGTGACCCCGGAATCGGTAAGTCCACAATTCTTTTACAGATTTGCAACTGCTTAAAGGACAAGCTTAATATCCTTTACGTTTCGGGCGAGGAGTCCGCTGTGCAGATAAAACTTCGTGCAAACAGATTGGGTGTTGATAATTCTACCGTAACCGTAATGTCCGAAACCGATACGCAGGCGGTTTGTGAGTACATAAAAAGTGCTAAACCCGATATAGTTATGATAGACTCAATTCAAACTATGCAGATAGACGAAATCGCTTCAAGCGCGGGAAGTATAGTGCAGGTAAGAGAGTCTACAAATATGCTTCTTAGAACGGGTAAAGCACTTGATATACCAATTATTATCGTAGGCCACGTAAATAAAGGCGGCGATATAGCAGTACCTAAAGTGCGGGAACACATGGTGGATGTGGTGCTTTATTTCGAGGGCGAAAGAAATCAGTCTTACAGAATTTTGCGTTCTATTAAAAACCGTTTCGGCTCTACCAATGAAATCGGCGTTTTTGAAATGACCGATAAGGGATTATGCGAGGTTGAAAACCCGTCTGCCATGCTTCTTTCGGGCAGAATTTCAAACGTATCGGGCGGGTGCATAACCTGTGTTATTGAGGGTACAAGACCTATTCTTGCCGAAGTTCAGGGGCTTGTTACCACCACCGGTTTCGGCAATCCGAGAAGAATGTCTACGGGGTTTGATTATAACCGCTTAAATTTGCTTTTGGCGGTCCTTGAAAAACGAATGGGACTTTATTTTTCAAATCTTGATACATATCTTAACATAGTAGGCGGTATGCATATAGACGAGCCGGCGGCGGATTTGGCGGTATGTATGTCGCTTGTATCGGGACTTCGCGATATTCCTATTTCCGATAATGTAATAGCATTCGGCGAAGTAGGCCTTTCGGGCGAGCTTCGTACCGTACCGCGAGTAGCGGCGCGTATAAACGAGGCGGCGCGGCTCGGTTTTAGCGAGTGCATAATACCGAAAAGTTGTACCAAGCAGTTGACTTCGGTACCCAAAGGTATGAACGTAATCGCCGTAAGAAACTTAAAAGAAGCATTAGACCTTATAAAATAACAAATAAAACAAAAAGCCGACGGAAATTTTCCGTTGGCTTTTTGGTTTTTATTAAAATTATTTTGTACCGAATATACGGTCGCCTGCGTCACCGAGACCGGGAACTATATAGCAGTTCTCATTTAATCGTTCATCAAGTCCGGCACAGTATACCGGAACGTCGGGGTGAACCTTTGTAAATGCTTCAAGACCTTCGGGAGCGGCAATTATGCACATAAACTTAATTCTTTTCGGATTGAATTCTTTAATTCTTGTAACCGCGTCAACCGCGCTGCCGCCGGTTGCAAGCATCGGGTCTAAAACGAATACGTCACGTTCGCCCAAATCTTTCGGCAGTTTGCAGTAGTAATCTACCGGCTTGTGAGTTTTAGGGTCACGATACATACCTATATGACCTACTCTTGCGGCAGGTACGAGATTTAAAAGACCGTCTACCATACCGAGTCCTGCACGTAAAATCGGTACTATAGCCATTTTCTTACCGTCAAGCACCTTTGTTTTGGTTACTGCGATAGGAGTTTTGGTTTCTACCTCTTTAAGCGGCAAATCTCTTGTTGATTCGTATGCCATAAGCATCGCAATTTCGCTTATAAGTTCGCGGAACTGCTTTGAATCGGTTTTTTCGTCTCTTAAAATTGAGAGCTTGTGTTGGATTAGCGGATGGTCCATAACAAATACATTGTCATACATTTTATTTTTCCTCCTGATTTTTTTCAATTTCGGTTATTTTATCTATTCTCCGTTGATGACGTCCGCCCTCAAACGAAGTATCAATAAACAAATCACAAAGTTCTATGGCAGTGCCTACACCTATAACTCTGCCGCCTAAACAAAGTATGTTTGCATTGTTGTGAAGTCTTGTGTATTTTGCGGAAAAATGGTCGCTGCAAGCGGCAGCGCGGATACCTTTTACCTTGTTTGCCGCCATAGACATACCTATTCCCGTTCCGCATACGAGTATACCGAGGTCACATTCGCCCGAAACTACGGCATTTGACACCTTTACGGCAATATCGGGATAATCTACCGAAACGTTTTCATTGATGCCGAAATTTTCGGTTTTAATACCGCGGCTTTCAAGATGCTCTAAAATAGCGTTTTTGTGTTCAAGCCCGCCGTGGTCACAACCTACTGCAATTTTCATTATTTTCGCTCCTTGCTTTTAATTCTCTTTCTGCCTGCGGCAGACGTAAATATACAGGTAATAATTCGTCAGGTGATACTGTATTCCCATTGACGAATTCCTTATATCCCAAACGTGCAACAAAAGCGGCGTTCTGATACTTTTTATCTTCACTTGCTTTAGATACGTTTTTTAAATCTTTTACCAATTCATAAAACATATCGCAGCCGTCACCGCAGACCGTTATGTTACCGTTAATGTTTAAAAGTTCTGCTTTTAAATCATCGCAGTATATTGCGCGGTCATCACAAAGTCTTAAAATAACTCCGTCTTTGATTTTAAAAAGCGCGTTATACACCTGATTGCACCGAGCATCCATAATACAGCAAAGAACACCGTTAAAGTCCGTAAACCCCTCTGCCATACCGCGTAGTGTCGAGACACTTACACACGGTGTGTTTTTTGCGGCGGCAAGACCTTTTATTGCGGCAATGCCTATACGTATTCCCGTAAACGAGCCGGGACCTGCGGAAAGCGCAAATCCGTCAATATCCGCAAGGGTTAAATTTGCGGATTTAAGCACCGATACTACCGTAGGCATAAGTGTTTGAGAGTGGGTGACCTTAATGTTTTTAAAATCACTTGAAATAATTTCACCGTTTTCGCATATAGCGGCAGATACGGGACCCGCCGAACAGTCAATGGCAAGTATTCTCACTTTTCTTTGCCTCCCGTAAAGGTGATTTTGCGGGTGTTATCGTCAATATGTTCAATCTTAATAAAAACGGTGCTGTCAGGCAGGGCACCGGAGATATTTTCACTCCATTCCACTGCGACAACCCCGTTTAATTCTGTGTAATCAAAAAATCCCGTAGAGTATAAGTCTTCCCAACCGTTTACACGGTACATATCAAAATGATAAAGGTTAAGTCTTCCGCCTTTGTATTCGTTAATCAAAGCAAATGTAGGGGAGGATACTTCACCTTTAAAGCCGAGCCCTCTTGCAAGCCCTCTTACAAAGCAGGTCTTGCCCATACCGAGCTTGCCGGTAAAAGCCAATATTTCGCCGCCTTTGAGATTTAAAGCAAATTTTTCGGCTATTTGTTCGGTCTCAATATAAGAGTGTGAAACGTATTCAGAATGCATACTTTCAACCCCCTCTTATATTATTTTTATAATATTATCATATATATATATAACTTGTCAATTAAAAAATAAAAATTGCCGCACTTTTTTTGAAAATCACTTTTTTTGAAAAAAGTGCGATTTTTTTAAAAAAATACTTGATTTTTCTTGAAAGTGGTATTATAATTCAGTGTAGTGGTGAAATGTGCACCATAATTCCATAAATGTGTATAAATGTGGTGAATTTTAAAGTAGGAGGTGGCATCAATGCTTTACGGTGGATATCAGCATACAGTAGATAAAAAAGGCAGGGTTGCCATTCCTGCCAAACTTCGTGATGAACTCGGCGAGCGTTTTATGATTTGCCGCGGAATATACGGCAAGCGTTGCATTTGTGTTTATTCGCTTAGTGAGTGGGACAAGCTTGTTGAAAAGATAGGGCAGTTGCCATCTGCAAAGTCAAGTGTTGTAAAGCGCTTTTTGTATGACGGTGCTTTTAACGTTGAGTTTGATACTCAAGGCAGAATACTCATTCCCGCATCTTTGAGGGAGTTTGCCGAACTTGAAAGCGAAGCACATATCACCGGCATGGATACCAACCTTGAAATTTGGAACACTAAACTTTGGCAAGAAGAGAACGAGCGCAACACTCCCGAGTCTATTGCTTCGATTGTCGAAGAACTCGATTTTTAAGATATGGAGTTTAAACATATATCCGTTCTGCTTGATGAAACGGTAAATTCGCTTAATATAAATCCTGACGGTATTTATGTTGACGGTACCGCAGGCGGTGCAGGGCATTCAAGTGAAATTGCGGAAAAACTCAAAGGCGGTCACCTCTATGCGCTTGACCGCGACCCCGATGCCGTAGAGGTTGCAACAAAACGGTTAAAGGATTTACCTGCAACGGTAATAAAGTCAAACTTTTGCGATATGGATAAGGCACTTGAAGCTTACAACGTAACAAAGGTTGACGGCATTATGCTTGACCTCGGGGTTTCATCTTATCAACTTGATACCGCCGAAAGAGGTTTTTCCTACCATAGCGAAGCGCCGCTTGATATGCGAATGAGCAAAGAGGGCGTAACCGCGGCAGACCTTGTAAATACTTTAAGTGTTAGTGAACTTACAAAAATAATGCGCGATTACGGCGAAGAAAAATTCGCGTACAAAATAGCACAGAATATTGAAAAAAGACGAAAAATCTCCCCGATACTTACAACTACCGATTTATCGGATATTGTTGCAAATTCATATCCCGCTGCCGCAAGGAGGGAAGGTCATCCCGCAAGAAAGGTCTTTCAGGCAATAAGAATTGCGGTAAACGGGGAACTTGATATTTTGGCTTCCGCACTTGATACCGCGTTCAATATGTTAAATAAAGGCGGCAGACTTTCGGTTATTACCTTCCATTCGCTTGAAGACAGAATAGTAAAAAACAAATTCAAAGAATATTGTACAGGGTGTATTTGTCCGCCCGATATACCTATATGTGTTTGCGGCAGAAAACCGCAGGGCGAACTTGCCTTTAAAAAGCCGATAACCGCATCGGAAGAAGAACTTAAGGTAAATCAACGCAGTCGCAGTGCAAAACTGCGTACCGTAATAAAACTGTAAATTTGCAAAAAGAAACTGTGAAAGGAGTGCAATTATGGACAACTTAAAATACTACAATAACAGTCTTGCCCACGATTTTAGTATGTTTATGCCCAAAGAGCATAAAGAGAATATTGCTTATGAGTCTGTCGCAGTTGCAACTCCCAAAGCAAGAGCCAAAGCCGTTCAAAAAAGAAAGGCGGCAACAAAGCACCTTTCGGTTTCCGCATTTTCGGTTTTGGTAGCACTTTTCTTTTTGTCTGTCCTTTGCGCCAATTTGGCATTACGTCTTAAAATAAACGAGATAAATTCCGATATCAACGATATCAAGTCCGAAATCAAAGTCTTGGATAGCGAGAAAAAGGGACTCATTATGGAATATGAGGAAAGAATTTCTTACTCGAATATCGAGTTGGAAGCGGCTGAACTCGGTATGTGTAAGATGGATAAAAGTCAGGTAAAATATATAAGAGTAAACGATAAAAACACCGCAGTCACGAAGGACGGTACAACCGTAAGTGAAAAATGATGGGTATAGTTAATAAGGCAAATAAATATATTATAATGAAATAATAATGAATACGGGAGTGGGCGAAAAGCCCTACTCTCGTTTTCGAGTATAAAGGAGGCACCGAAATGACGGCAAGACCTAACAAACAAATGGTCATAAGAGCGAATACGATAATGATTTTAATGCTTGTTTGCATAATCGTCATTTCAGGTGTAAGACTTGTAGACATAATGGTTGTAAAGGGCGAGGAATATCAAAGCAAGGCGTCCGAGCAACAACTTTACGACAGTATCGTAACCGCACCCCGAGGTGATATTTACGACTGTAATATGAAGGTGCTCGCCACAAGTTCAACCGCCTGGACAGTATACCTTACCCCAAACGGCATAAACAAACTTTCAAACACAAACAAGGCAGATAAAATCAGAAAAGCAATTTCCGAAGGTCTTGCGCCGATACTCCAAATGGAAGTTTCCGATATTTACGAAAAGACCAAAGAAAACACCTACTACGTTATCGTTAAGAAAAAGATAAACAAGGAAACGGGCGATAAGGTAAGAAAATTTATTTCCGATAATTCAAAACTCGGAATGGCAAAATACGTGGGACTTGACGAAACCACCAAACGTTACTATCCGAATCAAACCTTGGCATCTACCGTTTTGGGTTTTGTGGGTGACGATAATCAAGGCCTTGCCGGACTTGAAAGTTATTATGATAACGAACTCACCGGTGTTGCGGGCAGAGTAGTGGCCGCAAAGAATGCAAAAGGCACGAATATGCCTTTTACCTATAAAAAGGTTGAAGAAGCGAAAAAGGGCAGTGGCGTTGTAAGTACTCTTGACTCTTATATACAGTACGTTGCCGAAAAATATCTTGACGAAGCGGTAGAAACCGAAAACGTTATGGAACGTGGCGCCGCGGGTGTTATGAACGTTAAAACCGGCGCAATTCTCGGTATGGCGGTAAGTGATGACTTTGACCCCAATACACCGTTTACTCTCTCCGCCGCAGACCAAGAAAAACTAAACGCCGTAACCGACCAAGAAGAAAAATCAAAATTAAGAACCGAACTATTAAACCGTCAGTGGCGTAATAAAGCGGTGTCCGATACCTATGAGCCGGGCTCGGTATTTAAAATTTTTACGGCATCTACGGCGCTTGAAGAAAATCTTATAAGTGAAAAAAGTTCTTTCACCTGCAATCATACCTACGTTGTAGCAGGCAACCCGTACCACTGTCATAAAGCGGGCGGTCACGGTACACAATCACTTGCAAAAGCAATAGCAAATTCCTGCAACCCCGCATTTATTCAAATAGGTCAGTTGATAGGAATTAACAATTTTTCAAAATATTTTTCCGCTTTCGGTTTAACCGAGAGGACCGGCATAGATTTACCGGGCGAAGCAGTTCCGTATTATCACAGACAAGAAGATATGGGTGCTACCGAACTTGCATCTTCATCGTTCGGTCAGACCTTTAACATAACCCCGCTTCATACACTTTCTATTGCGGCGGCGGCGGTGAACGGCGGATATCTCGTTCAACCGCATTTGGTCTCAAAACTTGTTGACAGTGACGGCAAGATAATAAAAAATCTTACCCCTTCAAGCAAAAGGCAAATTCTTTCGGAAAGCACTTCCGCCACTATGCGAAAACTCCTCGAAACAGTTATAAACGAAGGCGCAAAAAACGGTAAGGTACCGGGGTACAGAGTAGGCGGCAAAACGGGTACTTCCGAAAAAATATCAAAAATGCTTCAACTTAATGTCAAGGGACTTTATATCGGCTCATATATCGGTATCGCACCTATAGACGACCCCGAGATAGCAGTATTCATAATGCTTGACGAAGCAATGGGCGGCAGATACTACGGCGGTATGATAGCGGCGCCCGTAGGTGCAAAGATTATGGGCGATATACTTCCGTATCTCGGCTATGAGCCGCAGTATACCGAAGAAGAACTTAAAAATCTTTCAATTACCGTACCCGATACAGTTAATTTTAAACTTGACGAAGCAAAACTGAAATTAAGCGATTCCGGTCTTACCTACAAGGTAGTTGGTTCCGGAGATAAGATATTAAAACAGTTACCCGTAGCGGGAAGCGCGGTCTACAGAAGCGGAACGGTAATACTTTATACCGAAAACACAGACGAACAAACAACCACGGTGCCTAATCTTATAGGTCTTACCGCAAGCGAGGTAAACGAAGCGGCCGCAGCGGCGGGTATCAATATAAACTTTTCGGGAAATACCACCTCTGCGGGACTTAAATCGTATTCACAGAGTATTGCGGCAGGGCAAACGGTACCTGTAGGTAAAGTAGTTAAGGTAGATTTCCGCGAAGAAGCGGATGCCGACTTGGTACAAACTACCAACTAATAAATCAAGAGGAGCAAATATGTTACTTAAGAGTTTAATCCCCGATTACAAAGGCAAATTTGAAAACGTAGAGATAAGCGGTGTGACCTGCAATTCAAAAGAAATAAAAGCGGGATACCTTTTCATTTGCATAAGCGGTACTAATGTTGACGGTCATAAATTCGCCGCATCCGCAAAAGATGCCGGAGCTGCAATTATTGTAGCCGAAAAGGATACGGGACTTGATAATCAGATAATTGTTCCCGATACACACGTTGCTTATTTCAATATTTCTGCAAATTGGTTTTCAAATCCTGCCGATAAACTTAAAATAATAGGTGTTACCGGAACAAACGGCAAAACCTCTGTAACGTATATGCTTAAAAAGATACTTGAAACGGCAGGGGAAAAGGTAGGTCTTATAGGCACCATTCAAAATATGATAGGTGATAAGGTCTTTGACTCTCATAATACAACCCCCGGTGCTTACGAACTTAATTCACTTTTTAACGAGATGGTAAAAAGCGGTTGTACCTATGCAATTATGGAGGTTTCTTCTCACGCGCTTGACCAAAGGCGAGTTTGCAACATCACCTTTGAGGCAGCAATCTTCACAAACCTTACCCAAGACCATCTTGATTATCACAAAACTATGGATAATTATCTTCTTGCAAAAAAACTCCTCTTTAAAATGTGCAAGAAAGCAATTGTAAATTCAGATGACCCGTATTGCGAAAAACTCTGCTTTGGACTTGACTGTAAAGTTGTTACTTATTCCGCGTCAGATAATTCGCAGTACAGTGCAAAGGGTATAAACTATCACCCCGAAAGCGTTGAATACGAACTTATGAGCGATAGCGGTATAAATCATATAAAGGTGCGTACCGGCGGTAAGTTTACGGTATACAATTCATTGGCATCGGCGGTCTGTGCGTTGGAACTCGGCATTGATGTTGATACCGTATCAAAAGCACTTTTCGATATGAACGGTGTAAAAGGCAGAGCAGAAGCGATACCCAATGAATTCGGGTTTTCGGTAATAATCGACTATGCTCATACGCCTGACGGTCTGAAAAACATACTTTCAACCTTTAAAGAATGTAAGAAAAACCGTATAATAACCGTCTTCGGTTGTGGCGGTGACCGTGATAAGACCAAAAGACCGATTATGGGAAATATAGCAGTCCACAATTCCGATTTTGTAATTGTTACAAGCGATAACCCGAGAAGCGAAGAGCCAATGGCAATTATAAAGGATATATTAGAGGGTACATCAGGTACCGCAACACCCCTTAAAGTAATAGAAAACCGTATTGAAGCAATAAAATATGCAATTTCGATAGCAGCAGAGAACGATATAATCGTTCTTGCGGGCAAAGGTCACGAAACCTATCAGATTTTAAATACCGGCACAATACATCTCGACGAGCGAGAAGTAGTTGCCGAGGCCTTTAAAGAATTAAGAGAGGGTAAATTAAATGCTTAGATCTGTTTCGGTAATAGCGGCGGTTGTATCGTTTGCAGTAACGGCACTTTTAGGATACGTTGTAATACCTATGTTACAAAATCTTAAATTTGGGCAGACTATTCTTGAAATAGGTCCCAAGTGGCACAAAGAAAAAGAGGGAACACCCACTATGGGCGGCATTATGATAATGTGCGGCTTAATAGCGGCGATAATTGTTTCCTTCCTTTGCGGACTGATATTCAATTTTAATATTGTAACCAATAGAGTATTAGGAGAGGGTGCACGCCTTATAGGTGCAATACTTTTGGCACTTTTAATGGGCGGTATCGGTTTTTTAGACGATTATATCAAGATTAAAAACACGAGGAATTTGGGACTTACCGCAAAACAAAAAACTTTTATGCAGTTTACGGTGTCTGTGCTTTACTTGTTGTTTTTGCGCTTTGCAGGCGGTATGACTACAACCCGTATACCGTTTTTCGGAAGTGTGGATATATCCCACGGTATAGGACTTATTTTTTGGCCGATAGCACTTTTCTTTATTTACGGTTTTACAAATGCCGTAAATCTTACCGATGGACTTGACGGTCTTGCTGCCTCAGTAACGGTTGTGGTATCCTGTTTCTTTATGTTGGCATCGGGTGTAATGCTCAATTTTTCCTGCAATACACTTGCTTCGTCTCTTGCGGGTGCCTGCGCCGGCTTTGCAATTTGGAACTATAAGCCCGCTAAGGTGTTTATGGGTGACACCGGCTCAATGTTCTTGGGCGGCACCGTAGTTGGCATTTCGTTTTTAATTGATATGCCGATAATACTTATTCTTGCTGGATGTATGTATTTTATCGAGGCAATTTCGGTAATGCTTCAGGTCGGCTATTACAAACTCACTAAAAAGCGACTCTTTAAAATGGCACCTTTACATCACCATTTTGAGTTAAAAGGATATTCGGAACAAAAAATAGTATTGCTGTTTTCACTTATAGCGGCGGCAGGTTGTACAGTCGCATTCATATTAGTCAGATTCGCATAAAAATCACGAAAGGAAAGTTGCTATGCCAAAGGGTAAAATCGTTAAAAACGGTGCTTCAAACAAAGGCAAAATAGATATAACTTTTCTTTCGTTTGTACTTATACTTTTAACAATAGGTCTTGTAATGCTCTTTTCGGCGAGTTACGCTTATTCCTACGAGTATTACGGTAACAGTTACAAATTTATTTCAAGGCAACTTCTTTTCGCAATAAGCGGTGTTGCCATAATGCTTGTGATATCGAGAATAGACTATCGCTTTTGGCGTAAATTTGCCTGGCCCATAATGATAATTTCGTGGGTAATGCTCGCGGCACTTTTGATTATGCCGCCTATGCTTGAGGGGAAAGATGTTAAACGTTGGCTTGTTATAGGACCTGTTAACTTTCAACCATCAGAGA
>JAKSQL010000179.1 GCA_024404125.1 Clostridia bacterium | reverse complement strand
TTCACCCTGCTGAGGCGGAAGTGTCCGCAAATTGTGTCGTGCTGGCGCAAGGGAACCTTGCTTGCACCGTTTATTATTTAAAAAAAGTAAACTCCTTCAAGTTTTCCTCGCGCTTCTCGACCTGCTCGCATCTGCGAAAAAACGGTGGGCTGAGTGAGGGGGGTATGGGCGTTTTGCGTATAAGCGTCGCAATTCATAAAATCGATATACGCCACGTGCGTGTCGTTCGATATGCCTTCGGCTCGATATACCGTAAGCGGTTCGATATGCGCAAAGCGCAAGGGGGCTTGGTTGTACCGTTGATTATTTTAAACCATTTTACTATAAATCCTTACCGCGCCTCACGATAAATCCGCGTTATAATTAACGCAAAATTTTGTTAATATATATTATAGATATAAAAAATTTTTTAAATGCAAGTAAAAACGGTTGACAAGCCGTTTATTTAGTGCTAAAATTTGAGAACACATCCGAGAGGGGATGTAATTTTTTTGTACGGAGTTTTCTAACTATGAAAGCATCAACCAGAGCTAAAATTACTTTCGAGTGCACCGAGTGCAAACACAGAAACTATGACAGCTACAAGAATAAGCGTAACGATCCCGATAGACTTACCATTTCTAAGTACTGCCCTTTCTGCAAAAAGCACACCGATCACAAAGAATCCAAGTAATTGGCGACACGCCGCAAAACTAAGCGGTTTTTCCTTTTTGTAAATTAATTCACTACGGCTCGCTATGCGGAGCCAACCAAGGAAATTTTATGGCAAACAACAAGAACGAATCAAAAAAACCCGGTTTTTTCAAGAAAGTTAAAGAGGTTTTTTCTGAACTTAAAAGAGTTACCTGGCCTACTTTCCCCAAGATTTTAAAGGGAACGGCAACCGTATTGGGTATCGTGCTCATTTTCCTCGTGTTAATGGCAGGTATCAACCAGCTTTTACAGTTCCTTCTTAATCTCCTTACCAGTATCGGAGGCTAAATATGGAAATGGAAGAAAAACCTTGTTGGTATATCCTTCATACCTATTCCGGCTACGAAATGATGGTAAAGGATTCGTTGCATAGACTTATCGAAAACAACAACTTGCAAGAGCAGATTTTCGACGTTAAGATCCCCATGGAACAAACCATCGAGGAAAAGAACGGTAAAAGAAAGGTTGTAGAGCGCAAGTTGCTCCCTTGCTACGTCTTTATCAAAATGGTATATTCAAACCAGCTTTGGTATTGGGTAACCAACACGAGAGGCGTTACGGGCTTCGTAGGTCCTATGGGCAGACCTATCCCTATGAAGGACGATGAAATCAGAAAAATGCGTTTGGAAGAAGTAGTGGTTGACGCCGACTTTGAAGTTGGCGACAAGGTAAGCATCGACGCCGGTCCTTTGGAAGGATTCGACGGTGTTATTACCGAACTTAACAACCTTTCTCAAAAAGCTAAAGTCAATATTCAAATGTTTGGCAGAAGCACCGACGTAGAAGTTGAGTTCATCCAAATCAAAAAAATCGAAGCGTAAGCGTATATAATAATTACGTAACGCGTACGCACGCCGCGCACGCGGCACAAAACCGATTTTTAAAGAAAGAAATTTCTTTTTAAATACAAAAATAAAACCTTGCCCCAAAGGCTTGGTTTGTGGGAGAACGTGCTAAATTTACTTACACATGGTACGTTCGTTAACACCACGTTAGGAGGATCAGTTATTATGGCTAAAAAGATCACCGCGGTAGTTAAATTACAGCTTCCTGCCGGTAAAGCAACTCCTGCGCCCCCCGTAGGTTCTACGCTCGGCCCTCACGGTATCAATATACCCGGCTTTACCAAAGAATTTAACGCAAAGACTTCTGCTCAAGCAGGACTTATTATTCCCTGCGTAGTTACCATTTATCAGGA
>JAKSQL010000178.1 GCA_024404125.1 Clostridia bacterium | reverse complement strand
CTTGAGGGCGAGCGAAAAAGGATATCTTAATATATTCACGCCCTTTGCGGAACTTTACCACTATGAATCTTTAAGCCGCGGAAGTGAAAACACCAAGGAAAAACGCGAACGTTTTAACGGCGAGGTAAACCGTTTTATTAAACGGTGGGAAAATGAACTTAATTCCGGTGACCCGTATTACAATCCGAATTTAACGTTGGAATTTGAGAATTTTATATACAAATAATTAAAAAGCAATTTTCTTCAAACGAAGAAAATTGCTTTTTGTTTTGTGAATACTTATCTGTCTTCTCTGAAATATGAAAGTCCCAAATGAGCGGGAGGTTGATTTTCTCTCTTATCGCGCATACTGATTACGATAAGAACAATAATCGTAACGAGGTACGGCAACATTTGAATAAGCGGAATAAACTGCATAGGAACGTTTATGTAGTTGAAAAGAATATAAAGCGCACCGAACAGATACGAGCCGATTATTGCAAGTGACGGTTTCCAAGTAGCGAATATAACTATTGCAATAGCAAGCCAACCGCGGTCACCGAAACCGTTATTAGACCAAATGCCGTTACTGTAATCCATTATGTAGAATAGTCCGCCGAGCCCTGCTATCATACCGCCTATACAGGTTGAGAAATACTTATAACGGGCAACGTTAATACCTGCGGCGTCGGCAGTAGCCGGATTTTCGCCTACTGCACGAAGATGAAGACCGACTCTTGTCTTATTGAGTACAAATCCCGCAACTACCGCAATAATAACCGCAAGATATACCATAAAGCCGTATTTGAACAGAAGATTTCCTATATCGCCCAAACCATCGGCAAACGGGAATGTGGTCTTATATGCTTTAGCAATCTTTACAAGTGCCAAATAAGGAACTTCACTTTTAACGATTTTTATAAGTGAGCCGCCGAAAAAGTTACCTACACCTACACCGAAAGTTGTGATTGCAAGTCCTGTTACGTTTTGATTTGCACGCAAAGTGACCGTTAAGAAGCAGTACAAAAGCGATACCAAAACCGAACCTAAAAGGCAACATAAAAGCGGTATTAAAATTGCAAGAAAAACGTCTACCTCATCGGTATTTGACTGATAGAAGAAACCGCCTACAACGCCCGAAATAGCGCCGATGTACATAATGCCCGGTATACCTAAGTTAAGGTTACCTGATTTCTCGGTGATGATTTCACCCGTTGCACCGTATAAAAGAGGTGTGCCCTGCAAAACAGCACGTTGAATAAAGTTAACTATTGCCGCAAACATTACGCTACCTCCTTATTTGCAATTTCGGATTTTTTTGAGTGCCTTATATGGATTTGGTAGTTGATAAAGAACTCGCATCCGATGATGAAGAAAAGAATAATTCCCGTGATTATATCCGAGAAGTCACTGTTAAGACCGAACTTTGAAGTAACTTCATCGGCACCGCGCTCCATAAAAATAATAAGGAGTGTGGTAAGTACCATTGTTATCGGGTCAAATTTTGCAAGCCACGAAACCATAATTGCGGTAAAACCTCTGCCGTCAACAAGGTTTGAGTCTATCGAGTGCGAAGAGCCGCCTACGATAAGAAGTCCCACAAGACCGCATATAGCACCCGAAAGCGCCATGGTACGAATAATAACTTTTTTAACGTTGATACCGATGTAGTTAGCCGTTTTCTGACTTTCACCTACAACCGATATTTCATAACCGTGTTTACTGTATTTGAGGTAAATGTACATAACTACGGTAAGAATAATGATAATCACAATGTTAAGCAGGTACTTAACACCGAAAAGTTCCGGCAACCAACCGTGAGATAAAAGGTCAGGGCCTACAACATTCGAGCCGCTCTTATCGGCAATCTTTAAGAAATACTCAACAATTTGCATGGCAACGTAGTTCATCATAAGTGTAAACAAGGTTTCGTTTGTTCCCCAATGTGCTTT
>JAKSQL010000177.1 GCA_024404125.1 Clostridia bacterium | reverse complement strand
CCGGGGAAGCAACAACGGCTTTTTTGACACTCGTTTTGTCAAGAGCGTTTTTGATGAGTTCATACGTTCCCGTGAACATCACGAAAACCGTGCTTTTCACCTCGTTGAGATAATGGCAAATCTCATTTTCGCTTGCAAGCGGATGAATCATATTGGCAACGGCTCCAAGCCGGTTAAGTGCATATACGCAGTATAGTGCCTCCGGCATACTCGGCATGGCGACGGTGACGATATCGCCTTTCTTCACGCCGATAGTCGTAAAAGCTTTCGCCGTTTTGTCTATGTTTCTAAATAACTCGCCGTATGTAATCTTGCTGTTGAAATACAACAAAGCAATATCGTCGGGATACTCCTTGTTGTTTTCATACATATATTCAAAAATCGTGCACTCCGGCAGAGGGGCGTTGATTGCCTCGTCGGTGTAGTATTTCAGCCACGGTTTATCTATGGACGGGTAGCCCGTCAGTTTCTTTTCTGCTTCCATTTTATTTACTCCTTACAACTTATCCACATATTCGTTGCCTTGTTTTTCAAGTAAGCGGAAATCGTATTTTCCGTTTTGAGTATATGGCAACGAATCAATAAATTGAAAATGCTTTGGTATTTCATACTCTTTTAATTCGCTTTTGCACTTTTCCAATATGCTTTGTTTTATGATTTCTAAATCATCGGTAATATCATCCTTTAATACGATAAATGCCATAGGAACATGCTCTTCTTCATCGTCCTTTGCTTCTACGGCAACACATTCTTTTACCGCCGGATGTTCGCATATTTTATCTTCAATCGTATATGCCGAAATCTTAAATCCCTTTCTTACGATTACACGCCTGAGCCGACCTTGCAAAAAGATATAACCTTCTTCATCTATGTACCCCAAATCTCCGGTATGTAGCCAAACTTTACCGTCAGAATGGGTTTTCTTCACATTGGCGGTTTCTTCTGCATTACCCTCGTAATATAAAAACATTGTATCGGCTAAAACGCATATTTCACCAACTTGACCGTATGGCAATTCTTTTCCGGCTTCATTATCATAACTTATAATTGTTTCGCCGTATTTCGGGATACCGACAGAACCGTACTTGTTTTTTTTCATAGAGTTTACAGTAAGGCAACCCCACCCCTCATTATTGCCGTAGCCATTAGCCAAAGGTGCTTTAAAAGAATTGTCAAAAGTCATATTTTCTTCGACCGTTATCTTGTCGCCACCGGACACAAATCCGTCGCTCATTTTATAAAACAATTGTTTTTTCTTTTTTGAAACATCGTTAAAATTATCTAATAAATAACGATAATGAAACGGTGCAGCAAAAGAAATCGTAAATTTCCCCAAATATTTCATAAGTGCATCAGAATCAAATGTCGGGCAAAGAATAACTTTCGTTCCAAGTGCCAACGGATATAAAGTTGCTTCTCCGAGAGCATAGGCTATCCACGGTGGCAATAAATTAAGCAAAACTTTGTTTTTTCCTAACGGCAAATCGGAAAAAGCAAGCTTTTTTACGCACGAAGTTGCAGAAAAATCAGAATGAACGATTACCTTCGGCTTTCCGGTAGTTCCGCTTGACTGTATCATTACAGACGGTCTGTTTTTATCAAAAGCAACACAGGGAAGATCTTTACCGTTGTCATATTGCTTTATAAACTTTTGAAAACCCATATATCTTTTATCGTTTGGCATTGGATAATAATTGCCGCCGATTTTTGATTTCACGGTATAAGCAATCTGTGATGCTTTGCCGAGAGAATCCGCAGGATTTATTACCAAAACCCTTTCAAGACAAGTTTTATCAATAATCATCTTAATTTTCGGCAAAAGCATATCAAAAGCAATAATATAGCGGCAGTTGCTTTCGTTTATGTATCCTTCAATATCCTTTTCGCCGGCACGTATATCAAACCATTTTGATACAACGCCGATTTTGTTTA
>JAKSQL010000176.1 GCA_024404125.1 Clostridia bacterium | reverse complement strand
GCGATTGTTGTGATTACACCGCAGTTACACCGTATGACAAACGCATCGCACTTTTTGCACATCAGGGCTTTGGTATTGCTTTTTTAAGTTCAATACTTGATATTCCCTATCCCGAATTTTCCATGCGCTTTGCTATTCAGCATTCGGGTGTTACGGTTATATATTTCAAAAATGGCGGAGACAGTATAATACCGCAAGTGCTTCAGCTTTCAAACGATTCTCACCTTTATGCAGAAGGTTTGCCCACAAAATACGATAACGGATTTTACATTTAATAAATAAACCGCCGAATTTGAGCAGGGCAAGATAGGGTTTCTCCCTATCTTGCCCTGCCCTTTCATTTTTCTCTTAATTTATTTATTCTGTCGCGCAGATAAGCCGCGTGTTCAAATTCAAGAATTTTAGCTGCTTGCTGCATTTCCCTTGTAAGCCGCTTGATAAGTTGCTCTTTTTCGGCTCTTGAAAGTTTACTGTCGGGCTTTTCGTTTTCTACCTTAGTACCGATTTCGATTATATCGCGAACGTCCTTTTTAATGGTCTTGGGTATAATTCCGTGTTCATCGTTATACCGCTTTTGAATATCGCGGCGGCGCTCGGTTTCACGAATGGCATTTTCCATAGAACGTGTTACGGTATCGGCATACATAATTACCTCGCCGTTGGCATTTCTTGCCGCCCTGCCTATAGTTTGAATAAGAGAAGTTTCGCTTCGTAAAAAGCCCTCCTTATCGGCATCAAGAATTGCCACAAGCGATACCTCGGGGATATCAAGTCCCTCGCGGAGCAGGTTTATGCCGCCCCATACACCACATCCGCCGAGGCGCAAATCTCTTATTATCTCCATACGCTCTATCGTATCAATATCGTAGTGCATATAGCGTACCTTTATACCCAAATTTTCAAGATATTCGGTAAGGTCTTCCGCCATCTTCTTTGTAAGGGTGGTAACAAGTACCCGTTCGCCCTTTGAAGTGCGCTCGTTAATTTCTGATACAAGGTCTTCTATCTGACCGTTTGATTCGCGCACGTAAACTTTCGGGTCTAAAAGTCCCGTAGGACGAATAACCTGCTCTACTATTTGGGAAGCGTGTTCTCTTTCAAAATCTGCAGGTGTTGCCGAAACAAATACCGCTTGATTTATATGCGAGTAAAATTCGTCAAAGTTTAGCGGTCGGTTATCGTAAGCCGATGGCAGACGGAATCCGTACTCTATTAGATTATCTTTTCTGCCCCTGTCACCGCCGTACATACCCCTTACCTGCGGTAATGTAACGTGAGATTCGTCTACAAAAAGTAAAAAGTCATCAGGAAAATAATCAAGCAATGTAGAAGGTGTACTGCCTTTTTTTCTGCGGGAAAGTACGCGGGAATAGTTTTCAATGCCCTTACAAACACCGATTTCCCTTAACATTTCAATATCGTATTCCGTCCGCTGACGTATTCTTTGCGCCTCAATAAGTTTGCCGTTATCATTAAAGAATTTAACGCGCTCTTCCATTTCTTCTTTTAGTTCTTTGAGCGCGTCCTCCATTTTATCCTGCGGTACAATATAGTGCGATGCGGGGTAAATTGCGGTATGTGACAAAAGTTGCTTTACCTCGCCCGTAAGGGTGTTGATTTCGCTTATGCGGTCAATCTCGTCACCGAAAAACTCTATTCTTACAGCGTTTTCATAAGCATATGCGGGATACACCTCTACCGTATCTCCCCGCACTCTGAACTTGTTGCGCACAAAATTTATATCGTTTCGCTCATACTGCAAATCAACGAGTTTCATAATAAGTTCGTCCCTCGTTTTTTGCATACCCGTTCTGAGCGATATTACCATATTGCGATAGTCAATAGGACTGCCGAGCGAGTATATGCACGAAACCGATGCTACTATTATAACGTCTCTGCGTTCGGAAAGTGCGCAGGTGGCACTGTGACGGAGTTTATCAATTTCGTCATTTATAGCGGAATCCTTTTCTATATAAGTATCAGTCC
>JAKSQL010000175.1 GCA_024404125.1 Clostridia bacterium | reverse complement strand
TCCATTTGTGAGGACAGGTACGAAAAAGGAACACACTATCTTGTTTGGGTAAATTCACCGGCATCATCAAGAGGAAACGTGGCTTCAAGAATAAGACTCAGTCTTGCGAGGAGTTATGACGGTAAGTCTTGGGAATTTTTAGGTGACGTTGAAAGAATGTGTATCCGTTATCCCGATAATTTAACGGGACTGCGTTCCCCGTTGTTTCAAATTGTTGACCCTGCGGTAACTGTAACCGAAAAATATATTTTTATCACAAACGGAATTGTTTTACATTCCTCAAAAAAGAAAAAATTAAAAGGTTCGACACGGGCGGTGCACCACGAACAGCGAACAGAGGTTATAAGACTTGATAAATCAACTCTTATGCCTGTTCCATGGGACGAAAAAACCGTTTGTGACCTTTCACTGATTAGCGAAAGGAGGGCAGATTGGTTATGATTCTTTTTAACAGTAACGATAATTACAGCGCGCTCTCGCAATTTAAAGTATGCATTGATTTTGCAAAGCGTGTAAAAGAAGAAAATTTACCTGTGGGGAGATACGAACTTTCTGACGGTATTTATTGCGGAGTTTCAGAAAGTGAGGCATATCTTGATGAGCCGAAATTTTTTGAAGCGCATAGAAAGTATGCGGATTTGCAATGTGTGGTAGAAGGCAAAGCGGTTATGCGTGTAGGTTTTACCGACAAAATGAATTTCGTAAGTTATCTTGAAGAAAAAGATTTTGTTAAGGTTGAGGGCGAGGCCCATACCGAAACAGTACTTACCGAAGATACATTTATTTGTCTTTTCCCGAATGACGCCCACACAATATGGAAAGCAAAAGATTCTTCATTCGGAAAAGTTAAAAAAATAGTTTTTAAGATTCCGATTGAACTTTTCAATTAAATACGAAAGTAAGGTTAAAATTATGAATTTATCCGGCATTATTCCGGCACTGGTTACTCCCTTTAAAGAAGATGGCAGTGTAAATTATGACTCACTAAAAGAACTTATTAAAACTCTTATTGCCAAAGGTGTTGGCGGTTTCTATGCCTGCGGCAGTACCGCAGAGTGCTTCCTTTTGACTGACGATGAGCGCAAAAAAGTTTTAGAAACCGTAGTTAATACGGTAGACGGTAAAGTTCCGGTTATCGCACATCTTGGTAACATAGGCACCGATAAAACCTGCGAACTTGCACATCATGCAAAAAGTATAGGCGCTTGTGCGGTATCAAGCGTTCCGCCGTTTTATTACAAATTTTCATTTGAAGAAATTGCACAGTATTATGCGGATATCGCAAAATCGGCACCGGATCTACCGCTTATTATTTACAGTATTCCGGCATTTTCGGGTGTTTCAATAAATGCAGACAATATCGGCAAAATTATAGATGCATCGGGCGCACAAGGACTTAAATATACCGATTATAACCTTTTTGAACTTGAAAAAATAAGCCGCAAGTATCCTAATCTTTCTCTCTTTAACGGTCACGATGAGTTGTACGTTAATGCGTTGCCCGTAGGCATTGATGCCGCAATCGGCTCAACCTTTAACGTTATGCCTCAAAAATATATCAAACTGAAAGAATATTTTGATGCAGGCAATTTAAGTGCCGCCGCAGATAAACAGAAAGAAATCAATGAAATCATAGAGGCAATGATAAAAGTCGGTGTTAATCAGTCAATTAAGTATTGGTTAGGTAAATCCGGTATTTCCTGCGGTGACTGCCGTAAGCCGTTTGCACCTCTTACCGCCGAACAGCGAAAGTTATTAGACGGTATTTATGATAAGGTATTAAATTAAAAAAATTTATAAACAGAAAGGAACGACTATTTATGAAAACAGCAAAAAAATTTTTAGCAACCGCGTTATCCCTTGCATTAATTTTCTCTATGCTGGTAGTTCCGGCATCCTTTTCGGCAAGCGCATCAATGCCCGTAGAAAGTGACACTTTTGTAGAAGACTTTAACAGTTACACCAATGAATCTTTGGAGTTTGTCATTTTCAATTT
>JAKSQL010000174.1 GCA_024404125.1 Clostridia bacterium | reverse complement strand
AAAGGAAAACCGTGTTTCATCGAATGAGGTGGAGGCGGGGCTGAGAAGAATTGCATTCGGTGCAGTGACCGATGCCGTGAAAATAGCCTTTTCGGAGGACTTCGATATCGAAGAAGTGAAAAACATGGATTTATTTGCCATATCCGAGATAATTGAAGAAGCAAGTTCAACTTCTTCAAGACTGATGTCTTCAGAACCGGTAATGCTGATGATAACGCCGTTTGCATTATCCATAGAAGTTTCGATAAGCGGGCTTGTGATAGCCATACGTGCCGCCTGCTCTGCCTTATCGCGACCGCTTGCAACACCAACACCCATATGAGCATAACCTGCATCTGCCATAATTGACTTAACGTCCGCAAAGTCGAGGTTAACAAGTGCAGTAACGTTGATAAGTTCGGAAATGCTCTGTACACCCTGACGGAGAACGTCATCGGCAATATTAAATGCATTCTTGAATGTAATTTTCTCTTCGGAAACGAATTTCAATCTTTCGTTGGGGATTACTACCAAACTGTCAACATGCTCACCGAGTTCGGCAATACCTACCTCTGCCTGAGTCATACGTTTCTTACCCTCAAATGCAAAGGGCTTTGTTACTATACCAACGGTAAGTATACCGAGTTCTTTTGCTATTTCAGCAACAATCGGAGCCGCACCTGTACCTGTGCCGCCACCCATACCTGCGGTAATGAAAATCATATCCGCACTTCTGATTGCCGCAGCGATTTCATCGCGGGATTCTTCAGCGGCCGCTTTGCCGTTTTCGGGATTACCGCCTGCGCCCATACCGGACGTTGCTTTATCGCCTATCTGAATTTTTTGGTCTGCACGTGATAAGAACAATGCTGCCTTATCGGTATTAACGGCGATAAATTCAACACCGCGAACACCTGCAGCTACCATTCGGTTTATAGCGTTTCCGCCGCCGCCGCCTACACCTACGACCTTAATTTGAACTACTGTTTCCATTTCTTCTGCAACTTCAAAAGCCATTTTTATATTCCTCCATACACACTGTAAAATAATGTTGCTATTTATATATATACTGATAATAGCATACTACTGAAAAAAATGCAAGAGTTTTATAACAAAATATATGTTTTCATTCAAATCTGCTGGTTGTGAACGACCCTTTGGCGTTATCGCTCTTCCACATTGAGAGGTCAATATTACCGGTTTTTTCTCCCTCAATATTCTTAATCATACCTGCAAGATGGTTGATTTTTTTATCCAAATCGGTGTTTTCGCCGAGCGAAACGTTAAAGCGATTTTCAATTTTTAAAGTAATGTTAAATTTTTTGCTTATGTCTATTTCGTTTATCAGAATGCCCTGTTCATCGAGTTTTTCAATGATTTCGTCTTTTATTTTGCGTGTTTCGTTATCTTCAAGAACCACACTCTTACCGATTTCGCATTTAACTTTTTTGCATTTTACAAGAAAAACTCCGTCCGGAATTTTATCGTATATGTTAAGACATATGTTATTTTTGCTAACTACACAGAATTTATCACCGATTTTATAACATAAGTATTCTTTTGCGTCCGTAACATTTAAAATTATTTTATCGGGTAAAACCATTTTTATCTTTACCGTATCTATATACGGAAGGCGTGTTTGAACGTTTTGCGATATTTCCTTTTCAGTCACTCTGAATATGTTACTGTCCTGCGTTATCTTACTTGCTTTTATGATTTGTTGCTCGGTATACAGCATACTTCCGTTTGCACTTATTTGCTTTACGGGGAAAAGCACTGTAAGGGATAGAACGGTAAATACACAAAGCGCCAATATCAGTAATACTATAAGCGCAGATTTTATTCTTTTTCTTCTTATTTTCTTTCGTCGCTCTTTGCGGCGTTTCTTAACTTCTTCAGGTGTATAAGACATCTTTACTTTATCCTTTATATTCCTTTTATCTTTGCTCCGAGATCAGTTAAATCTTCGGCTATACCGAAATATCCGCGTTTTACGTGATGTATACCGTCAATAACGGATACTCCGTTTG
>JAKSQL010000173.1 GCA_024404125.1 Clostridia bacterium | reverse complement strand
TTAAGACGTTTTTCAAAAGCAAGCGCCAACGGCTGACCGGTAAAGCGGGTGATTACCACGCTGCCTACAAAAAGTCCTATCCCTCTGAAAGCATCTATAAGACGTAGGGTATCAAGGTCATAAGTTATACCGAGGTCACCTCTGCGCTTGTTGGTTTCTATTGCGTCGGCATTTATGGCAATAACGATTTCGGCATCGTCTTTAAGTTCAAGAAGCATCTTGACCTTTGAATCGGGAGCAAAACCCGGAAGTACGCGGGAGGCGTGAAAATCGTCAAACAACTTACCCCCGAACTCCATATAAAGTTTGTCGCCGAAAAGCGCGATGCGGTCGCGTATATTCTGAGACTGAAGTCTTATATATTTTTCGTTATCAAAGCCGACTTTTGCCATACTGCTTACTCCCTAACTGACATATTTAAAAAAATTATATCAAAAAAAGTGTGCTCTTTCAAGTGTTTTAATATATTTTTTATCGTTACGGCATAAATTTTCTTAATAGGGGGGAAATATATGAAAAAATTTATTGCGATACTTATAACAACGTGCCTTTTGCTTGGCGTTAACGTATCCGCCGCAACAGAGAGTATAACCGTTTCGAGCGAGTGTGACATAAGCGATATAAACGTCCCGATAGATACAAAAGTTGAGGACACCGTATACGGTCAGCATCTTGAAATAAATGCCGTTTCAGCGGTGCTTATGGAGGCAAAAACGGGAAAGATACTCTATGAGGACAATGCTGACCAAACACTGCCGCCTGCATCAATTACCAAAATAATGTCACTGTTGCTTGTTTGCGAGCAAATAGACAACGGCAATATATCACTCGAAGAAGTAATAAACGCAAGCGAGCACGCCTGCTCTATGGGCGGCTCACAAATTTGGCTTGAGCCAAATGAGAGTATGACGGTAGATGACCTTTTAAAAGCCGCGGTTATAGCATCTGCAAACGATGCAACTGTCGCTTTAGGCGAGAGGGTGGCAGGCAGCGAAGAGGGGTTTGTTGCGCTTATGAACAAAAAGGCGAAAGAACTCGGCATGAACAGCACAACCTTTAAAAACTGTACGGGACTTGATGCCGAGGGGCACCTTACCACCGCAAATGACGTTGCTATTATGTCGGCGGCGCTTATATCTCACGATTTGATAAAAAGGTATTCTACCGTTTGGATGGACAGTTTGCGCGACGGCAAAAGCGAACTTGTAAACACAAATAAACTTGTAAGGTTTTATAAGGGCACAACAGGTCTTAAAACGGGCACCACTTCTTCTGCAGGATACTGTTTATCGGCAACCGCCGAAAAAGACGGCATGTCACTTGTGGCGGTAATAATGGGCGGAAAATCCTCTGCCGACAGATTTAACGGCGCTAAAAAACTGCTTGATTACGGGTTTGCAAACTATTCGTTTGAACAAATTAAACCCGATATAAAAGATAACGAAACCGTAAAGGTGAAAAACGGCACTGAGAACGAGGTTAACATAAAACCGTCGGGCGAGTTCAACCTACTCCTTAAAAAGACCGAAAAAGCGAATATATCGCAAAAAAAGGTACTGAACAAAAATATATCCGCACCGATAAAAAAAGGCGATAAGTTAGGCAGAATTGAACTTTATAACGGCGATACGCAGATAGACGCGATAGATATAACCGCAACGTCAGACGTTAAAAAACTGAATTTTCTCGCAACTCTTTCGTGGGTTTTTTCGGGACTTTTCAAACCTTGAATAAAAAATACATTTATACTTGCAATAAAGGAAAAAATATAGTAAAATGAAAGCATAAATGAAAAGGAAGAGATTTTTAAATGGCGTTGGGATTTAATAGTGATTTTGCAAAACCGTTTTTAAACGGATACAAAGAGGAAGATTTCTCAAAACGTGTATCGGCTGCTCATAACACCGTTAAGAATAAAAACGGCCTCGGCAACGATTTTCTCGGTTGGGTAAATCTTCCGTTTGATTATGATAAAGAAGAGTTTGCCCGCATAAAAGCGGCGGCAGACAG
>JAKSQL010000172.1 GCA_024404125.1 Clostridia bacterium | reverse complement strand
TGGTATGGACGGAATGGAATACTATCACGAACCACAATATCATATGTCTATGGACCAATATAGAAGTAATACACCACAAGGATTAAGAGACATGGATAGAAAACGGGGACGCATGTATTACTCAAGCCCAATGCGCCATTTCAAGAGATATTATGAGCATATAGGGGTGGACGGTCAAACCGATGAGAAATTAAAGAGCCTAGAGGGGGACCTTAAAGAGATTTCTGAGGAGATTACCAATATGGTAGGCAATATGGATAATTCCGAAAAGCAGATGCTCAGAAGTAAACTTACATTAATCGCTCAAAAGATATAGGTGATGATATGTTCTTTGTTATAAACGATGAGGGGTGGACGGTCAAATGGGTTGACGCAAAAGACCCATCCCTAGTGCGCTCTGACGGAAGCAAGACAGTAGGAGTAACAGATACAGAAAGCAGAACAGTAAGTATTGCGACGGGATTGATTCCTAGTTTCGAAAAGAAGGTGCTATGCCACGAAATAGTCCATTGTGCTATGTTTTCGTATGGAGTTGACTTGACAATAGAGCAGGAAGAGATAGTTGCCGACCTAATATCTACATACGGCGAGGAAATAATTAATATAACCAACGATGTGTTTGGTAGAATCAAAAAAAGGGTGGCTTAATTGCCATCCTTTTAGTTTTTATAAGCCGTCACGCTCAAGTTTCTCTAACACGGCTTGTTTAATGTAGTTGTTCAATGAATCACCAGAAGAAGATATACGTTCTCTAGTTCCAAGTGGGAAAGTAGTTGCGATTCTGTCGTAGTGGCTTGCGTTGTATTTGTTTCTGTATGCTGTTTCTCGTTTTACACGTTCAATTGCTTTCTGTTCATCCATAGTAGTAGTCCTTTCTGTATTGGTTAATATGTATTGCATTATATCATTAGTGCAATATATTTTCAACAATTTTCAAATTTCAAAATAAGGTAAACGATTTTGATACCCCCCACCCCCTCGAGTTTTCTAGGGAACCAGAACGGCCCGTCCGGCCAAAATCCACCCCAGAATTGCATTTTTGCACTTTTACGCTTCACTTTACTAAAGTTTCCCCGTCTCGGGTGTATCCGGTCCCCGTCTGGCGTTTTCTCTTTTGTATTTTGAGAACATCCGCGACCGTTGCAACGGGTCCGGCGGTGTATATGTCCGGCCGTGTGGTATACGCTTTTTATATATGCCCGCCTCGCGTCGTATTTTGCCGTTTTTAGGCGCTACACGGGCGCGTGTGGTAGTTTATAGCATAAAAGACCTAAACACGCTTAAAACGCCTTTAAAACGTTTCAATATAACCGCGGGCGCGATATCCGGACCGCATGCGGGGCCGTGTTTTGCGTTTTCACGCCGTCAACGTGTAAGCCGGCGCTGTATATGCCTTATAATTGCATAGCGGGCCTTTTTACCGTCTGAGGCTGGCGCCGGCCCTGTATACGCTTAAAACGTGCAATTATTGCGTTGTATGCGGTTTTTATCCCGTAAAATTGTATAAACCGGTGTTATATATGCTTTATATGCCTTTATAACACGCGTAAAGGCCTATTTTAAGCTTTTTACGGCTTTGTACGTGTATTAGTGCAATATATGCATAAAACGCGCTTAAAATCGATTTTAACGTCGGTATAGTAAAAACGGCATGCAAAATAAACCTATAAACGCCGTTTTTTAGGGTAGCAAAATAAAACTATATAAAACCGTGTTATATAGTGCGTGTAGCTGTATATCATTTTCAAAGTACAAAAGACCCACGGCGGGAAACGGTCCCGCGCAAAACACCGCCGGCCGGTATGAGTCAAAAAAGCACAAAAAGCAACGGCGCCATTGTACGCCGTCGCGATATGCTATTTTTTTAGTGTGTGTATAATTGCGTTAAAATTATATATCATATTTCCATTTATAAGCGTGTCGCCTGTATAATCTACAATGTAATTGTGTATAGTGTCGCCGTTGTCGTAATAGCTGGCGATATCATAAAGACTATATAAAACGTCGTTGTATGCCTCTCTTTCAGTTTCTAGCGCTTTATAGCTAACAAGGCGCCACGCGTCACAAAAGCAAGTAACACG
>JAKSQL010000171.1 GCA_024404125.1 Clostridia bacterium | reverse complement strand
AATTTCACCGAAAGAAAAGTTTTGCACCAACTTGTAGTTTTCTTCAAAATTGCCGTCTTTTATAGCGGCATATATGAGTTTTAAATCGTATTCTATTCCCTGCACGTTTTTTATCAGTTCACTGTGCATTGTTTTAAATTCGTTTTCGGTCATAACGTTCCCCTTTGCTTTAAAACCGATAATATTCTTTTTTTATTTTATCACATATTTTATTTATTTCCAATATTTATTTTAAATCTCACTTATTTGGATACACTAAAGAAAGAAAGTGAGGTTATTATATGGAAAAAATCAAAGTAGTTCAGTACGGTTGCGGAAAGATGAGCAAATATATTTTACGGTATCTTTATGAGCACGGTGCTCAAATTGTAGGCGCGATAGACAACAATCCCGAAATAGTAGGCACTGATATAGGTGACTACGCAGATTTAGGTGTTAAAACGGGTATTCTTATCCGCAGTGATGCCGATAACGTGCTCGACGAAACCGACCCCGATATCGCGGTAGTAACTCTGTTCAGTCTTATAAGTGACTGCTACGAACATTTTTGCAAATGCCTATCAAGAGGTATAAACGTTATTACCACCTGTGAAGAAGCAACCTACTGCCGCACTACAAACCCCGTACTTGCAAATAAACTTGACGTTATTGCAAAGCAAAACGGTTGCACCTTTGTAGGCAGCGGTATGGAGGATATCTTTTGGGTGAACTCGGTTGCAATGCTTGCGGGCGGTTGCAATAAAATCACAAAAATCGAGGGTGCCGTTTCATACAACGTTGAGGATTACGGTCTTGCGCTCGCAAAGGCGCACGGTGTAGGGCTTACCCCCGAGGAATTTGAAATAAAAATCGCTCACCCCGAGGTTTTAGAGCCGTCTTACGTATGGAACAGTAACGAGGCACTTGCCGAAAAATTAGGCCTTACGATAAAAAGTCAAACCCAAAAGTGTGTCCCCTATTTTCACGATGATAAACTCTACTCAAACACTTTGGGGGCATACATCGAAAAAGGCAACTGCATAGGTATGGCGGCGGTAGTAACCACCGAAACGTTTCAGGGTATTACCATAGAAACAAGTTGCATAGGCAAGGTTTACGGCGAAAATGACGGCGATATGTGTGACTTTTATATAAAAGGTGAGCCGGACACCGAATTTCACGTAGTAAAACCCTCAACGGTTGAGCATACCTGTGCTACGATAGTAAACCGCATACCGTCTGTTTTAAAAGCGCCATTCGGACTTGTAACATTAAATCAACTCGAAGAAATTTCTTATATGCCGTATCCGATGGAACTGTATTTATAAATCTATTAAAATTCAATGGCATTTGGCACAAGGTGTAAAACCGTTTGATTCCGCGGTTTCTTTAGTAACCTGAATAGGGTCTTTCATATTTGAACAATTTGAGCGGGAATGATATTTTTTACCTCCGTTAGTAGGCACCCAAACCAATTCACCGTTTGTTTCGGGAACAGTAGGTACCACAACCTTTGGGCTTGACGGTGTTGATTGTACTGCCGAAGACGCTAACGAAGAAACAGAAGAATTTATATTCTCGGCAGCACTTGAACTTTCACCGGTTGCATAGTTAATATTTATTTTTGACTGAATATTAAAACAGTAAACGTTAAAACAAACACCTTTGCCGGAATCCTCTACCGAATATGCTTCTAATTGTACACCTGATGCCAATAAATTCTTACCTTCAAAAATCGGTGTTACTCTATATGCAACGTGGTTGCCGGTTTCTTTTATATAATCGGCAACCATATTTTCAAAAGGTAACATTCCCGATACATTAAAATATTTTGTTCCCGTCATTAAATTTTTCGGATTATCATTCTCAGCAGAAAGTTGCCACCCAATCAAATGACATCTGTTATATAAATATTTTCCTGAAATATTGTCATATTGTGACTGAACCCATCCGGTCGGTTTAATATTTGATATACTACCACGCTTTTCATTTTCTTTTGGCATGGTTTCTTTACCGAGTGATGCCAAAGCAACACCTACACGTCCTAAAGAATCTAAAGGCGAATATTTTTCATATCCTTTTACCGTTAATTCCGCTGACGAAAAATTCGGTATATTATT
>JAKSQL010000170.1 GCA_024404125.1 Clostridia bacterium | reverse complement strand
GGATATTTCACAAATCCCGGCAGGGATTTATTTCGTTTTCGGCGCGTGATGAAAAAGCTTAAAAAACATCCTTATCAACACGCGCCGAAATGCCAAAGACTGTTTTATTTTACCAATCCGCCAAATTTATTATGCTTTATTTACCGAACCGAAAAGTTCCATCTTTTCTTTTACGGTTTCCTTTATTGCGGCAGTACCGTCTGCCAAAAGTTTTCTCGGGTCAAAGCCCTTGCCTTCAAGGTCTTTACCTGCTTCGATATACTTTCTTGTTGCCGCGGCAAAACTTAACTGACATTCGGTATTTACGTTGATTTTTGAAACACCCAAAGATATGGCTTTTTTAATCATATCAGCAGGTATTCCCGTACCGCCGTGCAATACAAGCGGCATAGTGCCGGTAAGCTCTTGGATAGCCGCTAAAGTATCAAAACTTAATCCCTGCCAATTTGCGGGATATTTGCCGTGAATATTGCCTATACCTGCTGCGAGCATTGTAACACCTAAATCCGCAATCATTTTGCATTCATTCGGGTCTGCTACTTCGCCGCCGCCGATAACACCGTCTTCCTCACCGCCTATTGCACCGACCTCAGCTTCGAGTGATATACCTTTTTTATTGCATATATCTACAAGTTCTTTTGTTTTCTCAATGTTTTCTTCAATCGGATAATGCGAACCGTCAAACATTATTGACGAAAAACCTGCCTCGATACATTTTTTAGCCGCTTCGTAACTGCCGTGGTCAAGGTGAAGTGCTACCGGTACGGTAATACCGAGTTCGTTTATCATTGCGCTTACCATACCTACAACGGTGGTATAGCCGCACATATATTTGCCTGCGCCCTCCGATACACCCAAAATTACAGGTGAATTAAGTTCTTGGGCAGTTTGAAGAATTGCCTTTGTCCATTCAAGGTTATTGATATTGAACTGACCTACAGCATACTTGCCCTCTTTTGCTTTGTTAAGCATTTCCTTTGCTGAAACCAACATTGAAATTAACTCCTTTATTTTTTAATTATATTTTAACCGTTTCCGATTATTTATTGCATTTTTTCGTTTTTAAAGCAGGGTCGGGTATTACCTCTTTAGGCGGTTGCTCCAAAAGTTCGGGATTCAAAAGATACTGTTTCATTCTTCTGAATGCTACCGCAAAATAAGAACCCGAGCATATACGCTCATCCATAACAACGCCAAGAGGCATACACTTTTCAAATACTATCTCGTTGCCCTTGCGCTTTGGTACCTCGCGCGAGTTGCCCATAGCAATAAACACACTTGTAGTACCGAATTCGTAAATGTGATGGTAGATATGATTCGTTCTGATGGACGCAAGATTTGAAATAACAAGACTGTTATGGAACGGCGACATATCTATTATCTTTTTGGGAAGCAGACCATGCTTATCCATAAACTTGAAAATTCCGACACCTACGGGCAAAATACCCGGTATGCTCAAAAGGAATTTAATCATTTTTTCGGTACCGTTATTATCGGGGGTTTCTCTGTTTTCAGATACAAATTTCTCTATTATGTTGTTTACGTCAAATATTGTATTTGTGGGGTCAAAATACATCTTTGACATAGTACCGTTATCAAGTTGACCTGATTTAAGCACTACCATGGCAACCGCATATTCGTTTCTCGCATACGGCTTACAGTTAACAATAAAACGGTTAAGCATCGGGTATTCCGCAACAGTACGCATATAAGCGGCAATTACTACCGCCATATGACTGATGCTTACCCCCTGCTTGCGCTTATCGTTTATATAACTTTGTATAGGGTCTATCGGAATATCAAGCGTTATCATATTCATAGAATCCGTACGTTTATTCATAACGTAGGATGCTACGGTATACATAGGATCAACGTTTCTAAGTCGCGTTCCGTCTTTTCTCATAATCTATCCCCTTAAAAATATATAAATATCATAACACAAAAGCGCGCGTATTACAATATTTATTTATAAGATTACACTTTGAGAAGTTCGCCCTTGGATGCCGCCTTTAAATATGCGTTTATAAAGCCGTCAAGGTCACCGTCCATAACCGAGTTTATATTGCCCGATTCAAAGTTTGTTCGGTGGTCTTTCGCCATTGTATAGGG
>JAKSQL010000017.1 GCA_024404125.1 Clostridia bacterium | reverse complement strand
ATTTTAACATATTTTAATGAATTATATTACTCATATCTTCTATGATCAAGAAAAAGCTCCCGACGCATGCGGTAGGTTTGAGTTTAAAATTCTTCTTCGCCTTTAAGGTCGATATCCGCCACCGTTACGTTTACCTTTGTTACGGCAGTACCGGTCATAGTCTGTATTCTGTCCTTCACGTTATTTTGAACGGCTTCGGCAACCTCGCGCACCTTAACGCCTTTTTGAGCACTTATGAATACGTTTATATGAATTGCACCGTTTACGTTATCAACCGTAACGCCTTTAAACGCGCTTTTTGCCTTTAAGGCATCTTTTAAATCTATCGCGCGTTTGCAAATGCCCGCAACGCCCTCTATCTCGCAAGCGGCAAGTTCCGCCATTTTTTCAAGCACTTCGGTGCTTACGGAAAGTTCGGTATTATTTTCCTGCATCGTTTACGCCTCCGTATACTTTTTTTATAGTATACCATATTTTTTTTAAAATCACAACTATTTTACCGTAATTATTTTAATATTTCCCAAACTTATATTGCTTTGCGAGGTTATTATATCCTGTATCTGCAAAGTTTGAGCGGTTGTAAGCCCTTGGGATTTTACCACTACGTTTATGCCGTTTTCACCTATTACCGCAAGTGCCTGCTCAAACCCTTTGGCTTTAAGCAACGTTTCGATGTTATTCTCTTTTTCGATGCGGTTTGCGATTTCACCCGTAATTTTTGCCGCTTGTTCGCGGTCGGTATCGGTGAGTTTATCCGAGTCAAGCATTTCCGCTACCTGCTTTTGCGCTTTTTCAAGTGCTGCTTTTCTATCGCTTTTGCCCTGCGCAAAATAATCGGTTTCGGCGACCTTTGCCGAGGTTTCGGTCACCTTTTTTGAAGACGTGCCGTTTACGAGTTTTGCCTGCCCTAAATACTTTTCGTTTGAGGTGAATTTCATATTAAGCCATACCGCAGCGCCGAGGGCTACCACCATAAGTACTATTACCGCCTGACCTTTTGAAAATACCTTACCCTTTTTCATACTGTTTTCCTCCTGCTATGTATACTCTTTTTGATGTTATATTGAGCGCCGCAGTAACGGCGTTTTCAATCTTTTCGGCAACCGTCTCATCGTCTGCTCCGTTGCAGATTACCGCAACTCCTCTGATATCAGGCATAAGTTCCGATACTATAAGCGGACGTTCACCGCCGTCAGAAGAACGCACCGTTATATAGGTTCTTGTGGTGCTTTCGCTTGCCTGAGTGTTTTTATCTCCGCTTGAATTTGAAGAGTCGTTTTTGGTTTGGTCGGCATAGGTATACCTTACGCCGCTTTCGAGTGTTACGGTTACTGTAGGAGAAGTGTCCCCTGAAATTGAAGTTACTATCTGTTTTACACTTTCTTCGATTTCGCTTTTGTACTCTTTTAAATCAATTTCGGTTTTAACCGTGCTTTCTTTTTCTGAATCAAAATCCGGCAAATATCCCGATAAAAAAATAAGCAGTATGCCGCATATTCCGATTACCGTAATAACCTTGGGATCCTTTATTTTTTCGGTAAATGTTTTTAAATACGTATTCATTTACAACCCTCACGTTTAACTCTCCTGTAGGATTTATCACCTTACATACACTTTCCTTTGACTCACGGGTATAAACCGTCACCTCAGTAATACTTATGCTGCCGGAAGCCGTTTTAGTAGTACAAACCGTTAAATTATCAAAATTTATTCCCGAATTTTTAAGCGCCGTTTTAAAGGTTTGCTCAAAGAGGGTAACGGATATGTTTTCACTGTCATAAGTAGCGCTTGAACGTATACTTTTTTGCGGTGAAATTATTTTTTTTATTAAGGTGACAGACGTCAGGATACAGCATATAAAAGCAAGGCAAATAATGTATTTTACCGGCTTTTCAAAACTGCCGTCCGGAGAGAGAAAGTGCAGTGCCGAAAACACTACGCAAACCAAACAGAAACTTGCGGCGAAAGAGTAAAATCCGCCCATTATCCGCCACCTGCCTTTACTACCGTAGAAAGTGAAATTATGAAGGTGAATACCACAGTAAGCAGTACCCCTGCAAGTACCGCGAGCATCATATCGACCGCTCTTAAAAGTGAGGACATTTTTTCGTTTCCGAACATATCCGAAAGCGCGCTTGAAAGCAACATCACGCCCCGCCAGATTATAAGTTCGCAAAGAATTGGAAGCATTATTGCCGCCACTACCGCGACACCGTATATCCCTACGGTAGATTTTAAAAGCGACATACTTGCATACACCGTTCCCGCGGCTTCTGAGAGTGCCGCGCCCGCTATGGGGACACCGCTGCCAAGCAAAAATTTCGCGGTTTTAAGACTTAAGGTATCGGCGTTTGAATTCACTGCGGTTTGTATGCTTATTACCCCTATGAATACAGTGGTTACAAGACTTAAAACAAACACTGCGATTTTCTTTACCGTTTCGGCGGTTTTGGTGCCGCTTAAAAAGGGAGATATTCCCGAACATATACTTATTGCAAGGTATCCGCCCATTAACGGGAGTATGAAAAAAGAGGATATATTGCTTACCGCCTGTGCCGCTATAAGCAATGCCGCTCCTGCCGCAGCACCCGTTACCGCTTTACCCGAAAGGGTAACTATCCCCGCAAATGCGGGAACAAACGAAAGCATAAACGCCGAACACGCTTTAAGCGCCGAGACGGCGGCATTTACGGCACTCCACAAATCTTTTGCCATAATAATACTTGCGGCAAGTGTGCCCGCAAAAGTAGCGGGTGCAAAACTGTAAGAGGTCTTTGAAAATGCGGTGATAAGGCAGGTTATAAGCACTATGCAAAGTATTGATGCAAGGCATTTTAAAGGACGGGCAAGTCCGTTTTTAAAGAAATTCCATATATGACCGAACACGTTTTCAGTGGAGAGTTTATCCGCTATATTGCGGTCACTCGGATTTATGCCGTACTGTTCGAGATAATTCAAAGTATCTTTATCAATACTTTGCTTTATTTCTTCTATTCCGCTTGACTTGTACTGTTCTTCGTAGGTCGTACTTTCTTCTGCTTTAACCCCGAACGAAAAAAGAAAAATAAATATAAAAATTACCGCTAACCTTTTCATTTATATAAACCCCAACGCAATGTTTATAAGGTCAAGCATCATAGGTATACAAATTATTAAAATACCGATTTTGCCGCAAAATTCCGCCTTTGCTCCAAGGGAGGACTGTCCGAAATCCCTGCAGGTATCCGCCGCAAAAGAAGAAATGTACGAAATTCCGAGTGCCTTTAAAACCGCGGTAAAATAGCCGCCGTTTACACCTGCTTTATCAAAGACCGATTTGAGCTGATTTACAAGCGGCACCGTTTTAATAAAAAGAAACGTAAGTATCACACAACCTGCCGATACGGTAAGCAAAAAGGAATACTCCGCTCTGTAAGACTTTAAAAGCAAAGACATAAGCGCGGTAATTATTACTATTGCCGCTATCTTAAAAACCTCCGCCGTCACAGCCCGAACAGTCCTTTTACGGTGCCAAACAAATCGGCTATTGCCCCTACTACCATCAAAAGCACTACAACAAGTCCCGCAAGGGTGGTAAGCATCGCCTGCTCTTCTCTGCCCGAACGCATAAGCAGTTGATTTAAAACGGTAACTATTATGCCTATTGCGGCTATCTTGAATATAAAATCAACATCCATTTTTTGTTCCTCCTATATGATTAAAATACAGACCGCAAGGCCTATACAAATACTTAATGTTTTAATAAGTCTGCACCCCGATTTTGCTTCGCTTTCGGCATCGCACAACCTATCGGATAAAAGATTTTCGTACATCTTTGCCCTTTCACACTCGCTGTTTCTATCGGAAGTACCGAGCAAAGAAAAAAACTGTGAAAGAAGTTCTGTATCCTCTTTTTTAAGCTCATTGCCGCAAACGTATGCCTTATTGCCGCAAAGCGAAATACACTCGCACTCAAAAAAGCTTTCGTAAAGCACCGTTTGTATCTCAAAGTCCGAATAAAGAAGTCTTGTTTTAAGCATTTTTATCCCTTTTAAAACGTCCTGTAAGGCATTTTTGCGCGCAATAAGCGAGTGCGATTTCACACTACCTGCCGCATAGGCGCAAAACATTATAAAACACACGCCCGAAAGTTTAATAATCATAGTTTGAAAGTATCTCCGAAACCGAAAATACACGCGGTATTTTACGGCTTTTTTCACTGAGTAATACTACGTTTTCCACCGCTCCCGACTCTAAAAGTGAACGGGTGATATTCCGCCGTAATATATCGTTTTCGTTTCCTATGTGTGCGGTGGTTATTATGCTTACTCCGGCATTTAAAAGTTGCATTACGCTTTTAAGTTCCGCCATATTGCCTATTTCGTCAAACGCTATTATTTCGGGATATAAAGTCCTGAGCGCCATTTCGCATCCGAGCGCCTTGTTTTTTATGAGCAATATATCGGTATTAGGCCCTAAATCAAGGTAACTTACACCCCTGCTGCTGCCCGAAATTTCTCCGCGCGAATCTATTACCGAAATGCGTTTGTTTTTATACGAAAGCATACGTACAATATCTCTTAAAAGGGTGGTTTTTCCGCTTCCGGGAGCGCCTAAAATTACCGTGCCCGACTTTATGTAAGGCAGTACCGTATCGGCGCAACCTATAACCTCGTGCGCTATTCTTATGTTTACGGAGGATACATCGCAAAGTGCACTGTCACCGAAATTTCCGCACACGCCCGCACGCGAGCCGTAAGGCAGTATAATAAATCCCTGTTTCAACTCTTTTTCGTGCGCATAAACCGAATTTTTACAAAGATTTAAAAAGGTTTCTTTTATTTCGGATATGCTTACACTAACGGTGTTACCCGTTATATGCTCAGATGTTTGTCCGCTTGAAGAAACATACAAAACTTTGTTTTTTACCGTAAGGCACAACGGCTTGTTTGCCCGAAGTCGTATTTCCTCGCAAGTGGACTTTTTTTCGCCATCAAGCATTAAAAGTGACTTTTTTAAACGGGCAGGCAGATATTCACATATACTTAAAAACTCTGCGGACATCCTCTCACCTCTTTAAATTGTTATGAAAGGCAAAATAAAAGTAGAACAAAAAAATACCGCGGGCTGTATATCACAGTCCGCGGTATTTAACCGTAAAATATTATTCTTCGGGCATTTCCCAGTTATGCCAGATGTTTTGAACATCGTCGTTATCTTCAAGCATATCTATGAGTTTTTCCATCTTTTCGGCGGCTTCGGGGTCGGTTATTTCGGTGGTGGTGTTCGGCACAAACTGTACCTCTGCCGAAAGGAAAGAATATCCCTTTTCTTCAAGCGCATCACGTACCGTGCCCAAAGAATTCGGGTCGGTAACTATCTCGAATACGTCACCGTCAAACGAAAAATCGTCCGCTCCCGCTTCAAGGGCTGCTTCCATAACTTCGTCTTCATTATGGCCCTCGCCCTCTATCTCGATTATGCCTTTACGTTCAAACATAAACATAACCGAGCCGGACTGACCTAAATTACCGCCGCATTTATCGAAATAGTGACGTATATCGCCTGCCGTTCTGTTGCGGTTATCGGTAAGGGTTTCAACCACTACCGCTATACCCGACGGACCATAGCCCTCGTAGGTTAACTCCTCATATTCATTGCCGCCCGATTCGCCTGCGGCTTTTTTGATTATTCGCTCGATATTATCGTTAGGCACATTTGCCGCTTTTGCTTTCGCAATGGCATCTTTAAGGCGACTGTTCTCCTGCGGATTAGGTCCTCCCTGCTTTACGATTACCGAAATTTCTCTGCCCATTTTGGTGAAAATTTTTGCTTTTGCGGCATCGGTTTTTTCTTTTTTACGTTTGATGTTGTTCCACTTTGAGTGTCCTGACATAAATCTCTTCCTTTTTCATATTATAGAAACATTATAAACTCCTGTTTATGATTTGGCAATAATGAATTTATTTTTTTGCTTTATTTACGGCTTTCTCACAGATTTTATATACATCTTCAAGTGAATTTATTTCTCCGCACTCTCTTCTTAGTGCCGCCGCCCCATCTATGCCGCTTAAATACCACGCGGTATGTTTTCTCGCTTCTAAAATTGCTGTATGAGGGTCTTTGTACTCTTTCATAAGTTTTATTTGTTTTATGCATTCAAAGAGTTTTTCCTCAAGGGTCGGAGGGGTGTACGGCTTGCCGTCAAAATATGCGTTTATTTCGTCAAAAACAAACGGATTACCCCTTGCTGCTCTGCCTACCGAAACATAGTCACAACCCGTTATTTTATAGGTGTTTTCGGCACTTTTACCGTCCGTTATATCACCGTTTGCGATAACGGGGATTTTTACGTTTTGCTTTACCTGCTTTATTGCCTCAAGATTAACGCTCGGCGCATACATTTGCTCTCTTGTTCTGCCGTGTACCGTAATTGCTTTTGCGCCGGCACTCTCGCAAATTTTCGCTATTTCTACCGCGTTGATACTCCCTTTGTCCCACCCTATACGGATTTTTACCGTAACGGGAATTTTTACCGCGTTTGATACGGCGGATACTATTTCTCCCGCAAGTAAGGGGTCTTTAAGCAGTGCGCTGCCTCCGCCGTTCCCTGCTACTTTAGGCGCGGGACAACCCATATTTATATCAATAAAGTCGTTTCCCTGCGCTTCGGCAAATTTGGCGGCATCTGCCATGCTAGACGGCTCACAGCCAAAAAGTTGGGGGGCATACGGAACACCGTTTTTATCGGCGGATATAAGCGCCTTTGACTTCTTATCTCCGAGCGATATACCCTTTGCGCTGGTAAGTTCACCCACACAAAATCCCGCTCCGTGATTTACACATATTTCCCGCATTGCCCTATCCGCAACACCTGCCATAGGGGAAAGCGCGGCATAACCTTTGATTTCAATATTACCGATTTTCATAAGGTAAATTATACATTAAAAAATTTTATGTGTCAATTTTAAAAATAGGTAGTGACAAAACGCTCAAAAGGTGATATTATATATATAATTATATTTATATGCTATAAAGGGAGGTGTGCCGAATGAAACTTCTTGCGATAGACGGTAACAGTATCTTAAACCGCGCGTTCTACGGAATAAAACTTCTTTCCACAAAAAACGGTGTTTACACCAATGCGGTTTACGGCTTTATAAACATTCTCAATAAACTGCTTGAAGACGAAACGCCCGACGGTGTTGCGGTGGCTTTTGACCTTAAAAAACCGACATTCCGCCACTTAAAGTACGATGCTTACAAAGCCGGTCGGCACAAAACCCCTGACGAACTTTTAAGTCAGTTCCCGATAATAAAAGAATGGCTTTTGCTTGCAGGATACCACGTTATAGAGTGTGAGGGCTTTGAGGCGGACGATATTTTAGGCACACTTGCAAAGAGTTCACGTCTTTCAGGTCACGAATGTGTAATAGCAACGGGTGACCGCGACTCTTTACAACTTGTTTCCGAAAGTACAAGGGTACTGCTTGCCTCAACCCGTATGGGCAAAACCGAGGTAATAAACTACACTCCCGAAAAGGTAAAAGAGCGTTACGGTGTAACTCCTAAAGAAATGATAGAACTTAAGGCGCTTATGGGCGACAGTTCGGATAATATCCCCGGTGTTGCGGGGGTGGGCGAAAAGACCGCGACCGACCTTATTTCCCGTTTCCACAGTGTTGAATACATTTACGCGAATATTGATACCATTGATATAAAGGACACCGTTAAAGCAAAACTTATTGCCGATAAAGCGGGCGCCGAGTTGAGCAAATTTTTAGGTACGATTTGCTGTGATGCCCCGATAAATACCGATATTCCCTCTTATAAAAACGGCAGTATAGACAGTGAAAAACTTGCCGCTCTAATGACCGAACTTGAGTTTTTTAAACTTATGCAAAAGATGTCGCTATCTCCTGTATCCTCTGCAAAACCGGAAACGGCAAGCACTGCCGCAAAAACATTTACAGTAGTTACGGACTTTGAAGAACTTGACATAAAAAGTGCCGACTTATATGAAAAAGACGGCAGATATTTTATCGTTTCCGATAATAAAATTTTTGAAACCGAGCAAGAAAACTTTTCTTTTGTACTTTGTAACGGCGATATAGAAAAGCGCGTATACAGTGCAAAAGAAATTTACAAAAATTTCAGCGGTGCCGAAAACATAACCTTTGATGCACTCCTTGCAGGTTATCTTTGCAATCCCGCTTCAAACGATTATTCGCTATCCCGTCTTGCCGTGGAATACGGCGCCGTACCGCAGGATATAAACGGCGATACCGCTTTAAGCGAAGCGGCTCTGTTTTCGCTTACCTGTGATGCGCTTTATAACATACTTTCAAAAACCGAAGAACTTAAACTTTTGCGCGATATAGAAATTCCGCTTTCAAAAGTGCTTACCGATATGGAAAGCGAGGGCTTTAAGGTAGATGTTCGCGGTCTTACGGAATTAGGCGAAGAGTTTAACGGACGTATAGAGGTTTTAAAGCAGGAAATTTATTCCCTTGCGGGTTGCGAGTTCAACATAAATTCTCCAAAACAGTTAGGCGAAGTGCTTTTTGAAAAACTGGGACTTCCCGCCAAAAAGAAAACAAAAAGCGGTTACAGCACCAATGCAGACGTGCTTGAAACTTTAAGATACGATTACCCGATAGTAGAATCTGTGCTAAAGTACCGCACGCTTGCAAAACTTAAATCCACCTACTGTGACGGGCTTTTAAACGCCGTAACCGAAGACGGTCGCATACACACAACCTTTAATCAGACCGAGGCGAGAACGGGCAGGATAAGTTCACTTGAGCCGAATCTTCAAAACATTCCCGTAAGAACCGATGAGGGCAAACGGCTTCGCGAGTTCTTTGTCGCAAAAGACGGATACACCCTTTGCGATGCCGACTATTCGCAGATAGAACTGCGTGTTTTAGCGTCTGTTGCGGACGATAAAAATATGATAGCCGCCTTTGAAAGCGGTACCGATATACACACCGTTACCGCATCCGAAGTATTTGATATTCCGATAGATATGGTGCTTCCCATTATGCGAAGCCGAGCAAAAGCGGTAAATTTCGGCATAGTTTACGGGATAGGCGCTTTCTCGCTTGGTAAGGATATAGGGGTCAGTCGCGCCGAGGCGGACAGATACATTAAAAATTATCTTTCAACCTACAAAGGCGTTGCCGATTATATGGAAAGAGTAATAGCCGATGCCAAGCGCGACGGCTTTGTTACTACTGCTTTCGGCAGGCGCAGATATCTGCCCGAACTTTCTTCCTCAAACGGAATGCTGCGCGCTTTCGGTGAAAGAGTTGCAAGAAACGCGCCTATACAGGGAACTGCCGCAGATATAATTAAAATCGCGATGATAAGGGTATCGCAAAGACTCAAAAAAGAGTTAAGCGATGCGAAACTTATATTGCAGGTGCACGATGAACTCATAGTTGAGTGTCCGGAAGATAAAGCGGATATTGCGGTAAGGATTTTAACCGAGGAAATGGAAAATGCAGCAAAACTTAAAGATAAACTTTCAGCCGATGCACACTGCGGCAAAAACTGGCTTATCGCAAAAGGATAGATTATGAAAATTATATTCGTATGTGCGGGTAACACCTGCCGCAGTCCTATGGCTATGGGATATCTTAACTCGTTAAATTTAAAAAACGTTACCGCAACAAGTGCGGGACTTTCTTTCGGCGGAGAAAAGGTAAGCGAAAACGCGGCTTTTGTTATGAAAGAAGCGGGCATTGATATAAGTTCTCATATTTCAGCACCCTTTTTAAAAAGCGATTTTAATGCCGATAAAATAATTTGTATGACAGAGCAAATAAGCACCGCACTTATTTTATCGGGTGCGGACAAAAGTAAGGTTTTTGTACTCGGCGGCGGCATTTTTGACCCGTACGGCAAAGACGTAAACGAATACAGACGTTGCCGCGACCTTATCTTTAAAAGTGTAAATTCTATTTTATTTGACGGCCTTTTAAATTTTTCGGTTACGGTAGCAGAAGAAAAAGACATACCGCAGATAGCGGAAGTTGAAAAAGAATGTTTTGACAAGCCGTGGAGTGAAAATGCGCTTTATGAATCCTATAAAAACCGTACCGAATTTGCGGTTGCAAAATCTGACGGTGAGGTTATCGGATATATAGGCCTTACCTGTGTTTTGGACGAAGGGTATATTACAAACGTGGCGGTAAAAGGAAAATACCGCAGGCAAAACATAGGCAGTATACTTTTGCTTAAAATTTTTGATATTGCAAAAGAAAAAAAGCTTTCGTTTGTATCACTCGAGGTAAGAAGTTCAAACGAAAAAGCGAAAGCATTGTACAAAAAATACGGCTTTACTAAAGAGGGTGTTCGCAAAAATTTTTACGAAAGCCCAAAAGAAGACGCAATTATTATGACGAGAAGGTTTTAGGATAAATGTTGATTTTAAGTATTGAGTCGTCCTGTGACGAAACTTCCGCCGCGGTGTGTGACGAACGTAAAGTTCTTTCAAACATTGTATCGACTCAAATAGAAGAACATAAAATCTACGGCGGAGTTGTGCCCGAGATTGCTTCAAGAAGACATACCGAGGCAATAAGTGCAGTGTGTAACGAAGCAATAAATGTCGCGGGAATAACGTATAAAGATATAGACGCCGTTGCGGTGACCTTTGCTCCGGGACTTATAGGGGCGCTGCTTGTAGGGGTAAACTATGCAAAAGGTCTTGCACTCTCCCTTGGCGTACCGCTTATCCCCGTTCACCATTTGCGCTCACATATAGCGGCAAACTACATATCCAATCCCGAATTAAAACCGCCGTTTTTATGCCTTACGGTATCAGGCGGCAATACACTGCTTTGCAAAGTAAACGATTACACAAAGTTTGAGGTTTTGGGCTCTACTAAAGACGATGCCGCAGGCGAATGTTTTGATAAAGCGGCAAGAACGTTAGGGCTTTGCTATCCGGGAGGAGTAAATCTCGATAAGGTTGCCACAAAAGCCAATATAAAAAAATATCCGCTTCCCTACCCAAAGGTTGACGGTGAATTTGACTTTAGTTTTTCGGGACTTAAAACCGCGGTAATAAACACCGTTCACAACTTAAGCCAAAAAGGCGAAGAGGTTGACGTTCCCGTTATGTGCGCAACAATAAGAAAACGTGTTTGCGACCTGCTTATAGATAAGTCTATGGCGGCGATGGGAAAAACGGGATTTAATACTCTTGTTATCGCAGGCGGCGTTTCGGCAAACAGCGAACTCAGGGAAAGAATGAAACTCGAATGCGAAAATCGTAAATTTAACCTTTATTTCCCCGAACTTAAATATTGCGGTGATAATGCCGCTATGGTAGGAGTTCAGGGATATTATGAATATCTTGACGGCAATATATCTGACGAAACCTTAAATGCCGCCGCAACACTTCCGATAAATTACAGATAGGAGATTTTAATATGGATAAAAAAATGTTGCTTCTTGTAAATCCGTGTTCGGGCAAAGCGAAGATGCGCACCGAACTTTTATCGGTAGTACAAACATTTTGCGATGCCGATTACGATGTAACTATATACACAACCAAAGAACGTGCCGATGCCACCAAAAAGGTTATGACACTTAAAAACGGACAGTTTGACCTTATAGTTGTCTGCGGCGGTGACGGTACTCTTAACGAGGTTATAACCGGTCTTATGAATGCGAAAATAAAATGTGTTCTCGGTTATATACCTTCGGGCACGCTTAACGAATGGTCTTCCTCGATAAATATATCGAGAAGCATAAAGCAGGCGGCAAAGGATATTATAAACGCAAAAGTTATAACCCTTGATATCGGTAAGTTCGGTGATAAGTATTTTACATATACCGCTTCATTCGGTGCTTTTACCGAAGCATCGTACTCTGCTCCGCAGGATATTAAAAACGTTTTAGGTCAGGCGGCATACCTTATTGAAGGAATAAAAAGTCTTACCAACATAAAGCCGATACATCTTAAATTCGAATCGACTGAAAAAACCGTAGAAGGTGACTTTTTATTCGGCGCGATATCTAACTCGTTATCGGTAGGCGGAGTAGTAAAACTTGATAAAGCACAGGTAGAACTCAATGACGGTATTTTTGAGGTTGTACTTATAAGAAAACCCGATAATCTCATACAGTTGCAGTCGGTTATAGACGGTATATTACGTCACGACCTTAACCGCGAGGGGATTGAATTTTTCCACAGCAATAAAATTACGGTGTCTATGGGCAAAGACGTACCTTGGACTCTTGACGGCGAATATGTCGAGGGCGCGGATACCGTACTTATAGAAAACATTCACTCGGCAATAGAACTTACCGTACCCGATATTAAAGAATAAGAAGGAGTTTTAAATAGATGTTCACGAGAGATATAGGAGTTGACCTCGGCACCGCGAATACACTCGTTTGCGTTAAAGGCAAAGGCATTATAATGCGCGAACCATCGGTTGTTGCATACGATATGAGAAACGATGCGGTAAGGGCTGTAGGAACCGAAGCAAAAGAAATGATAGGCAGAACACCCGGCTCTATTGTGGCGGTACGTCCGTTGAAAGACGGAGTTATCGCGGACTTCGATGATACCGCAGCGATGCTTAAAAGATTTATACGTCTTGCTCTTAAGGGCTCTATGATTTCAAGAGTAAGAATG
>JAKSQL010000169.1 GCA_024404125.1 Clostridia bacterium | reverse complement strand
CTATTCGTCACTCTTTTTTCTCAAACTGTAACACATCTATTGTAAACCCACATTTTTGCATAAATTTCCTCATTTTGTATACTTGACACTTTGCACGTCAAGATATATAATTATTATGTATATGTACGTTGCTTTTTGGGGAGGTGACGGCGTGAAGTTTAAAAAAGCGTTAAGTATTGTTTTATGTATAGTGCTTGTCGTTTCGTGTGCCTTTATTGCGGGCTTTTCGGTTTTGGCGGCTAACAAAGGTTATGTTAACGGGGACGGTGTGCGAATAAGAAAAGAGCCCAAAACCTCGAGTACGGAACTCGGCAAGGTTTCGTTTTCGTATGTAACCCTAAACGGTAAGACTACGGGGCAGGCGGTATCAGGCAGTAATAATATCTGGTACAATATAACCTATAACGGAATTACGGGTTATATATACGGTCAGTACATAACCGAGGTAAATGTAGACGCCGCTTCGGCAAACTTTACCGATACACTTAACCTTTTTCCCGCGTCTTATGCGGAAGGACTTAAAGACATTCACGCGCAGTATCCAAATTGGAAATTTATCCCCGAATATTTAAGTGTCACCATTGACGAAGCGGTGGCTAAAGAAAGCGGAAAAAAACTCATAAGCAATTCAATAAATCCGCCGGACGAATGGAAAAGACCTGACGGCGCCACAAAACTCGAGCCGGGATATTCGTATGCTTCCGATGCGGCGATTAAGTATTATATGCGCCCCGAGTTTTATTTTGACTGCAGTTACGTATTTGCTTTTATGCAGCAGTCTTATGACAGCAATACTCAAAATAAAGAGGGACTTAAAAGTATAGTAAAAAACACGTTCCTTGATACCGAAGAATATATGGGATATGTTATGAACGCGGCAAAAGATTCGGGTGTAAGTCCTTACGTTATAGCGGCGATAATAATTGCCGAGCAGGGTACAAAGGGCACAAGCCGTCTTATTTCGGGCACGGTAGCAGAATATGAGGGATATTATAATTTCTTTAACTACGGCGCTTCGGGTGAAACCAATGACCAAATAGTAACTTCGGGACTTATATACGCAAAAAATCACGGTTGGAACTCAAAGCAGAAAAGTATTACTGACGGCGCTGTAAACTATGCGAGCGGATACGTTTCAAAAGGTCAGGATAATTACTACTATACCAACTTTAATGTCAAGGGTGATAAAATCGGCACCCATCAATATGCCACAAGTATACACGATACAGGTAATAAAGGAAGCCGTTTAAGTAAAAGTTTTGTAGGGAATTATAATTCGGTTACAACCTTTAAAATACCCGTATATAAAGGCGAAGAAATTGCGGGCGGCACAACACCTGCGCCTACACCGAGTGCACCTGCGGTAACGGTCAAAAAAGGTGACGCTAACGGTGATAATACAATAAACGCACTCGACCTTGCGGCAGTTAAAAAACATATTTTAAGTGTTGCCAAACTTTCGGGTAATAATCTTATTGCGGCGGACGTTAACGGTGATAACAGTATAAACGCGCTTGATATCGCCGCAATTAAAAAACATATTTTGGGAATACAAAAAATTTCGTAATTTAAGGAGCAAAACAATGAAAAAAGTCTTAAAATCACTTTTGGTTACTGCGGTTATTATAGCAACCGTAATGTCGTTTTTTACTTTAAACGTAAGTGCGGCAAGTACAACCGTAAGTTTTAATGCAAAGACCTATAAGGTAGGTCAAACGGTAAAAGTAACCGTAAAGTATACTGGCGATAATGCGGTATATGCCGCCGAGGCGGACGTTTCTTTCAGTGCCTCAACCTTAAGATACGTTTCGGTTGCGGGTGCGGATGCCACAGTAAACGGGAACCGTATAAAGATTATGGATGATGACTGCACAAATGCTACAAAAACCGTAACAAAATGCTCCTATGTAGTAACCTTTACCGCTATTGCAAACGGTACGGCATCTGTAAGCGCAAGTGTTATTTCAGACGGCGGAAGCGCCATAGGTAACGGCACCGCGTCTATCGCGGTATCCGCCGATGCTTCGCTTTCCTCTTTAAGACTTTCCGAGGGCAATTTAGAGCCGAACTTCTCACCCAACACAACAAGGTACACCGCCAAGGTAAAAAACAACGTAACAAAAGTGACACTTTCGGCGGCAACTACCGATTCGGGCGCT
>JAKSQL010000168.1 GCA_024404125.1 Clostridia bacterium | reverse complement strand
TGTGCCCAAAAATATTAAAATACCCTGCGAAACCGTAATAAAGGGTGACAGTAAATCCGCAAGCATAGCGGCAGCATCAATACTTGCAAAGGTTACACGTGACCGCCTTATGTACGAATACGATAAAAAGTATCCGCAGTATGAGTTTGGAAAACATAAGGGGTACGGCACAAAGGCGCACTATGAGGCAATATCAAAATACGGCGTGTGTGAAATACACCGCTTGTCCTTTTTAAAAAATGTATCAGGAAAATAAATCAAAAGCGGCTTTTCTCGGTAAAAAAGGCGAGCAGATGGTTGCCGAGTATTTAAAAGGGAAAGGCGCGGTAATTGTAAAGCGGAATTTCAGTGACCGCTACGGCGAGGTTGATATTATCGCCGAAGACGATAAAAACATAATATTTTTAGAAGTAAAAACAAGAAACGAAAGTGCAATAGTCAGCGGACTTGAAGCGGTTGATGCGGGCAAAATGAAACGTACCAAAAATGCGGCGGAAAATTTTATCCGCCGTCTTAATACCGATTTACCGCCGAGAATAGACGTTGCCGAAGTCACCGAATATAAAAGAAACGATAATACGGTAGGATATAAATTAAATTATATAAAAAACGCGTATTAGGTGATTTTATGAAATTTTTTGACCTGCACTGCGATACACCTTATGAGTGTTATAAACGCAGTACCGATTTGAGTGACAGGTCGCTTGCGGTAAATAAGTATGCCGCGGAGAAATTTGACCTGCTTAAACAGTGCTTTGCAATTTGGATTTCGGAAAAGTCTGAAAATCCTTTTTTACTGTATAAAAATATTTTAAATGACTTTAACAGTAAAATAAAAGATATACCGAAAAATCTTATACCTGTACTTACGGTTGAGGGCGGAGCGGTTATAGGCAGTGACATAGAAAAGGTCTATGCGCTTAAGAGTGACGGCATAAAAGCCCTTACTTTAACCTGGAACGGTAAAAATGCCATTGCGAGCGGTGCAAATGAAACCGGCGGTGTTACGGCGTTCGGCAAAGAGGTAATAAACGTATTGAATAACTTAAAAATCGCCTGCGATTTATCGCACTTAAATCGCAAAAGTTTTTTAAGCGCTGTAGATATGGCAAAATATCCTATTGCAACGCATTCTTGCTTAAATGAAGTAAATTTTCATAAACGGAATCTAAGTATTTCCGATGTTAAACTGATAGCCGAAAAGGGCGGAATTATCGGTATTTGTCTGTATCCCGATTTTTTAGGGAAAGACGTTTTTGAGAATTTTTATAAAACGGTATTTTTAATGCTCGATAACGGTCTTGAAAACAGTATTGCAATAGGCAGCGATTTTGACGGCGCGGATATGACCGGCGGTATAAAAAGTACAAATGAAATACCGTTACTTTACGGATTTTTAAAACAAAAGGGTATAGATATAAAACTTCTTGATAAAATTTTTTATGAAAATGCCGAGAATTTTTTTCTAAAACTTTGACAAGCAGTGTTTTTTATTGTAAAATAGTTACGGTTAAGGAGTGTATTAAAATGAATTATGTAAGTACAAGAGATAAATCGGTGAAAGTTACTGCCGCAACAGCAATTTCACAGGGTATTTCAAGCGATGGCGGTCTTTTCGTTCCCGATGAGTTTCCAAAACTTAAAAATGATGACTTTAATAACCTTTGCAAACTTGACTATATAGGCAGGGCAAAATACATTTTAAAATATTTTTTAAACGATTTTAGTGATAGTGAAATTACCGACTGCGTAAGCGGTGCTTATAAAAATAATTTTGATAACTCAAATCCCGCGCCAATCGCGGTGCTTGGCGAAAATATTAACTTTCTTGAACTTTGGCACGGCCCTACCTGCGCCTTTAAGGATTTGGCGTTAAGTCTTTTGCCGTATTTACTCACCGTTTCCTCTAAAAAGGTAAGTGACGGCAAAAAGAACGTAATATTGGTTGCAACTTCGGGCGATACCGGTAAAGCCGCGCTTGAGGGATTCAAGGATGTGCCGGGGACATCCATACTTGTGTTTTATCCGCAGAACGGCGTGTCCGACGTACAGAAGCTGCAGATGATAACACAGACCGGCGGCAATGTATGTGTATCCGCGGTAAACGGAAATTTTGACGACGCTCAGACAGGCGTCAAGACAATATTCGGAGACAAAAATTTTGCCGATGAA
>JAKSQL010000167.1 GCA_024404125.1 Clostridia bacterium | reverse complement strand
TTATTGGTATTGAAAGTCAAAAATTATAGTCGCTTCGCGCTCTTTTACCTTATAAAGCGGACGGATAAGTTCCATACCCGCAAAATTTGTACTGTGAAGTTTCGGGAGCATTGTCTTTATCTCGGAAGAATACATCATACTCATAAGTAAAGTTTCTATAACGTCATCAAAATGATGACCGAGTGCTATCTTATTGCAACCGAGTTCCTTGGCTTTTGCATAAAGCGCACCCCTACGCATACGCGCACATAGGTAGCAGGGCGACCCGCCCTCGCTTTTATAGGCAACATCAAAAATATCGCTCGTAAAAATCTCGGCTGTAATACCGAGTGTTTTTAAATTTTTTTCTATAAGTTTTCGGTTTTTATCGGCATACCCGGGGTCCATTACGATAAATTCAAGAGAAAACGGCACCTCGCTGTGCTTACATAACTGTTGCATACATTTTGCAAGAAGCATAGAGTCCTTCCCGCCCGAAATGCAGACCGCAATTTTATCGTTTTCCTTTATAAGTTCGTATTCTTTTACTCCGCCTATAAACGCGTTCCATATACCCTTACGGTACTTTTTTATTATACTGCGCTCTATCTCGGTGGTTTTATTAAGTTCTCTTGCCATATAAAACACCTCTCTTAAAAACCAAAACCCGTCACACCAATTATAATTGTGACGGGTTTCAATTTCAAGTTAATTCTGATTTTGTGAACGGTAACGGGAAAGAAAATCTTTTGTTTCCTGCCTTTTAGGATTTACAAAAATATCCTCGGGTGTTCCCTCTTCACAAATAACACCGTTATTCATATAAATAACTCTGTCGCTTACGTCCTTTGCAAATGCCATTTCGTGAGTTACAACTATCATAGTCATACCGTCATCCGCAAGGGATTTCATAACAGATAAAACCTCACCGACCATTTCAGGATCAAGTGCACTTGTCGGCTCGTCAAAGAGCAGAACTTCCGGCTCCATAGCAAGCGCGCGGGCTATTGCCACACGTTGCTTCTGACCGCCTGAAAGTTGTGAGGGCTTTGCGTTTATAAACGGTGTCATACCAACCTTTTCGAGATATTTCATCGCCGTTTCTTTGGCGGTGCGCTTATCCTTTTTAAGCACCGACACCTGACCTATAATGCAGTTATCAAGCGCCGTCATATTATTAAAAAGGTTAAACGACTGAAATACCATTACCACTTTTGCTCGGTATTTCGGTATATTAACATCATTAGAACGGATATCTTTACCGTGGAAGAGTATCTCGCCGTCAGTAGGGGTTTCAAGCAAATTAACACAACGGAGCATTGTGCTTTTACCCGAGCCCGAAGCGCCGATAACACTTACCGTTTCGCCCTTTTTAACCGAAAGATGTATATCTTTAAGTACGTTATGGTCGCCGAAATCTTTTTTAAGGTGGACAAGTTCTATTACGTTTTCTTCGCTCATTTACTCGCCCTCCTTATCAATTTTTATCTCGGCAGCAGTATCGGTTTGCGAGCCGAAAACGGTATAGTTTTCTTTGCCCGCAAGTTTCTTTTCAAACAGTCGCAAAAGTCGCGTTACACTAAATGTGAGAACGAAATAAATCGCGCAGGCAATAAGGTAACTTGCGAATATCTTGTAACTGTTCTTTGCAGCCGATGCGGCATAAAAGTACAGTTCGGTAACACCTATTACGTTAAGTACCGAAGTATCTTTTATGTTTACTACGAATTCGTTTGAAACGGATGGCAGTATGTTGCGCATAACCTGAGGAATTATTACGTGCCACATGGTTTTGGTATGTGTCATACCTATGCTCATAGCACCCTCAAACTGACCCTTATCAATGGAAATAATACCGCCTCTTACGATTTCGGTTATGTAAGCGCCCGTATTTATTGATACAATGGCAATACCCGCAGGTATGAGCGGCAAGGAAGCACCGCCGTTCATATAGGCGTATCCCCAATAAATAATCATTGCCTGTACCATCATAGGCGTTCCGCGGAACACCTCAACATAAACGGTAATTAAAAAGTTTACAACCTTTAAAATGCCGTTTAAAATTTTACTGTTGGTTTTCGGTATGGTACGTATAACACCGTTTAAAAGACCTATTATAAGACCTTTTACGGTGCCTACTATTGATATCATAACGGTATTTCCTACACCGCCTAATATCTGCAAACCTTATTTTGACCATACCGTTGCTAT
>JAKSQL010000166.1 GCA_024404125.1 Clostridia bacterium | reverse complement strand
TTGCACGTTATCGGTAAAGATATTGTACGTTTCCACACTATCTATTGGCCGATTATCCTTATGGCACTCGGCGAGCCGCTTCCAAAACAGGTATTAGGGCATCCTTGGGTACTTGTAGGTGCGGATAAAATGTCCAAATCCAAAGGTAACGTTATTTATGCCGATTATCTTGCAAACCGTTTCGGCAGCGATGCGGTAAGATACTATCTGCTTTCGGAAATTCCCTTCACGCAGGACGGCACCATTACCTATGAAAGTTTTATAAACAAATACAATACCGACCTTGCAAATACCCTAGGCAACCTCATTAACCGCTCGGTTGCGATGACCAATAAGTATTTCGGCGGTAAGGTTACTGACGGCGGCAAGACGGATAATGCCGATAAGGAACTCCTTGACTTTGCGAACGAAACCGTTAAAAATTACGTTGAACTTATGGATAAGTATCACAATGCCGAAGCAGTTGATGCGGTTATGAATCTTGCAAAGAGATGTAATAAGTATATTGACGAAACTGCTCCTTGGGTACTTGCCAAAAACGAGGAGGACAAGCCGCGTCTTGAAGCGGTACTTTATAATTTACTTGAGTGCATAAGAATTTTATCCGTACTGCTTACCCCCGTTATTCCCGACTGTGCGGCTTCGGTTTCAAAACTTATAAACAGCGATAATAAAGAAACTGTTTTCGGTGCTGTTAAGGAGTTTACGGTTGGTGAAGCAAAACCGCTCTTTGCAAGAATTGATACCGAAGCGGTGCTTAAGGAAATCGAGCAAGAACAAAATGCCGATAACGAAAACGAAAAAGCGAACACCGTTACCCTTTCACAAATTTCAATAGAAGATTTTGCAAAGGTAGAACTTAAAACCGCAAAGGTAACCGCCTGCGAGCCAATACCGAAAGCGAAAAAGTTATTGAAACTAACGTTAAATGACGGCTCTGATACTCCCCGCACCGTAGCATCGGGAATTTCAAAATGGTATAAACCCGAAGACCTTATAGGTCATACGGTAATAGTTGTATCAAACCTTAAGCCCGCAGTGCTATGCGGTGTCGAGTCAAACGGTATGATACTTGCCGCAGACGAGGGGGAAGACTGTGTAAAGGTTATCTTTGCCGACGGTATTAAAGAGGGCTCAAAGGTAAGATAATGGATTTAAAGAAAAATCTTATTTTTGATTCTCATGCTCATTATGACGACAGTAAGTTTGATGACGTACGTAAAGACCTTTTAAACAGTCTTTGCAGTATGGGTGTTGACAAGGTAATCACCTGCTCTGTTGACAAAAAATCTGCGGAAAAATCAAAAGCACTTGCGGAAAGTTACGAGTATATTTACTTTGCAGCAGGAATACACCCCGAAAATTTAGACGGTAAAAACGATATATCGGAAATCGAAAAGTTTTTATCGCATAACAAATGTGTTGCAATAGGTGAAATCGGTCTTGATTATAATTTCAGAGACGATAACAAACAAGAACAGCAAGACGTATTCATAAATCAAATTAAACTTGCACTTAAATACGATATGCCCGTTATCGTTCACGACCGTGATGCCCACGAGGATACCCTTAAAATACTTAAAGAGTATAAGCCAAAAGGTGTAGTTCACTGTTTTTCGGGCAGTACCCAAATGGCAAAAGAAATACTTGATTTGGGTATGTATATAGGTATAGGCGGTGTAATAACCTTTAAAAACGCAAGAAAACTGCCACAGGTTGCAGAAATGCTCCCGCTTGACAGATTACTTACCGAAACCGACTGTCCGTACCTCGCACCCGAGCCGTTTAGAGGTAAACTGTGTCATTCGGGATACATAGCATATACCGCACAAAAAATTGCCGAAATAAAACATTTATCGGCAGAAGATATACTCACTTACGCAAACGAGAACGAAAAAAAATTATTTAATATTTAAGAATAAAAACACAGCTAATACAGATAATACATATGAAAGCGGGGTGAATTTTTAATGGAAAACGAAAAAAATAAGAATAAACAAAATTCACAGAACAAAGAAAACAACAAAAACGAGAGCAACCGTAAGGAAAACAAAGAAAACGAAAATTACGAGAATAAAAACTGAGTTTATGTGCCCCGAGCATTGTTCGGGGCACATATTTTTTAAAAAAGTTTTTGTGAGCAAAAGCGAGGAAATACGAGCAAAAACGAGCAAATAAGAGTTTTTTATGATTTGC
>JAKSQL010000165.1 GCA_024404125.1 Clostridia bacterium | reverse complement strand
CAAAATAACTGTTGCAAGCGCGACGGAGAATTGGCACAACACATTGGAAATTTCAATTACCCAATGCACCTTGGCATTTTTAAGGTTTGACAGAATACCGATAAAGCAAAGAAATACAAAAAGGCATATTGCAAGCGCATACAGTATTATCGGCAATATCATTTGCGCACGTACGGATAAGGTAATAAGCGAAATATATATCATTAAATACCCTACAGCGCCTATAAGCACCGCAACGGTATTGAATTTACCCGTCTTATACCATAAAAAGCCGATAATACCTGCCGCACACAGTAAAACGGCAATAAACGTAAGCAGTTTTATTCGGGTAACGTAAGAAATGAGCGCTATGCCCGAAAGCAAAATACCCGTATTTACGAACGATACGAGATTGACCGGCATCTTGAACTGCATTTTCCCAAGCCCTACAACAAGTTTAACTGTTGGGATTGCAAGCCCGAACACCAAAGACAAAACCGCACCGACAATATAAAGCCAAAATAGCGGCAGTGGCATTAAAGTTCGCATATATACGGCTACCGTAACTGAAGTAATTCCGTACAAAATGGGGTTGATATAATCAAAGAGTCCCAAACCTACGGAGAATTTGCCTATTATTCCGTTATTGTTTTCCGTATTGTTCATATTCACTTATTCCTCTTATTTATACTGACGATATAATAGCATATACAAGCGCGATTATCAATAACCCCGCCACAACAAAAAACAGTTTGCCGGTACGAAGAAAAAGCTCAAGTGCATCTGCACTTAAAGTAATTCCAAGCAATAAAAATACTATGCCCGACTGTTTGTTGTACGGTTTCTTATCCATTTTTTCACGTTCGCTTTTTGACGCGTGAATATAGGAATTGTTAAATAAAAATCCCTTATTTAAAAACTGCATAATACTTATAATAAAGCAGTCAAGTGCCAATACTGCCAATATAATTATACCAACCATAATTTAATTTCGTTTCCTTTCGGTCAGTTCCAATAAAACCGACTTAATTGACGCACTTTTTAACAATAAAACCAGCTACCAAACAAGCAATAGCAGGAAGCAAAAACTCTGCCGCACGAACAATAACATAAAGATAAAACGGTGCTGAGCCGTAAGAATATACAACAAAATAATCTCTTAACAAAAGTCCTATAAAAGTGGCGGTAAGAAGTGATGAAAGTACAAATAATATAACAGTTAAATATTTTTTTATCATGATTTGACCTCCTACTTAATATCAGTGCAAGTTCAGTAAAAGCCGCACATAAAAAACTGACTTTGCCATAAAAGCAAAGTCAGTCAGTAAATCAGCAGTTATTAGCCGTTAATCTTGGTAACAACGCCGGAGCCAACGGTACGGCCACCCTCACGGATAGCGAAACGAAGACCTTCTTCAATAGCGATAGGAGTGATAAGTTCAACGTCCATCTCTACGTTATCGCCGGGCATGCACATTTCAGTGCCTGCGGGAAGGGTTACAACACCGGTAACGTCGGTAGTTCTGAAATAGAACTGCGGACGGTAGTTGTTAAAGAACGGAGTATGACGACCACCCTCGTCCTTGGTCAATACGTAAACCTGACCGTGGAATTTGGTGTGGGGGTTGATTGAGCCGGGTTTGCAAAGAACCTGACCACGCTCAACTTCTTCACGGCCTACGCCACGGAGAAGAGCACCAACGTTATCGCCTGCTTCGCAGTAATCAAGAGTTTTACGGAACATTTCCATTGAAGTTACAACGGTCTTTGCACGCTCTTCGGTAAGACCGATGATTTCAACTTCATCGCCTGCATTAAGTTGACCACGCTCAACACGGCCGGTAACAACGGTACCACGACCGGAAATGGTCATAACGTCCTCGATAGGCATAAGGAACGGAAGGTCTGCCTTACGGTCCGGAGTCGGAATGTAAGAGTCAACTGCATCCATAAGTTCCTTAATAGGAGCATATTCAGCTGCCTCGGGGTCGGTAGATGCACATTCAAGTGCAACAAGAGCAGAACCCTTGATGATAGGTGTATCGTCGCCGGGGAACTCATACTTATCAAGAGTTTCGCGAACTTCCATCTCAACGAGTTCGAGAAGTTCAGCATCGTCAACCTGATCGCATTTATTCATAAATACAACGATTGACGGAACGCCAACCTGACGTGCAAGAAGCAAGTGCTCCTTGGTCTGAGCCATCGGGCCGTCAGTAGCAGCGATAACAAGGATAGCACCGTCCATCTGA
>JAKSQL010000164.1 GCA_024404125.1 Clostridia bacterium | reverse complement strand
AGTTTTATAAGTCCGTATAAATGCTCAATATGCGAGTGAACACCGCCATCGGATAAAAGTCCCATAAGGTGTAAAGCGCTGTTGTTTTTCTTGCAGTTGTCTACCGCTTTTAAAAATGCACCGTTACTGAAAAAATCACCGTCATTTATAGACTTTGTAATTCTTGTGAGTTCCTGATAAACAACCCTGCCTGCGCCTATATTGGTATGACCTACCTCACTGTTTCCCATTTGACCGTCGGGCAGACCTACGTCCATACCCGAAGCACCTATTTGTGTTGTGGGACATTCTGCGAATATTTTATCAAGTCGCGGTGTTTTTGCCGCTTTAATTGCGTTTCCGTTTGTTTCGGGGTTAAAACCGAAACCGTCCATAATAGTTAAAACTATCGGTTTTTTCATTTAATTCACCTATATTTTAAAATTAGGCGCACAGTTAAGTGCGCCCCTTTTATAACTAATTATTTACTTGCTGCTTTGACAATAATTGAAAAATCTTCCGCTTTGAGCGAAGCACCGCCGATAAGACCGCCATCAACATCAACCTTGCTTAAAAGTTCGTCGGCATTTTTAGCGTTCATAGAGCCGCCGTACTGAATTGTCATACCTTCGGCAACATCATTATCATAAATTTCCGCAACACAGTTTCTTATAATCTTGCAAACTTCTTGTGCTTGGTCGCTCGTTGCGGTTTTGCCGGTACCGATTGCCCAAACGGGTTCATAAGCGATAATTACATTCTTTGCATCTTCCTTGGAAACACCGCCGAGAGCAATTTTGGTCTGCATACGAACGAGTTCTTCGGTGATACCTTGTTCGCGCTGTTCAAGTAATTCGCCTACACAAAGGATAACTTTCAGTCCCTCTTTAAGTGCTGCGGTAAGACGCTTATTTACTGTTACATCGGTTTCGGCAAAATACTGTCTGCGCTCGCTGTGACCGATTATAACGTATTTTACACCCATTTCTTTAAGCATAACGGGGGAGATTTCGCCCGTAAATGCACCTGAGGTTTCGAAATGACAGTTTTCCGCACCGATTTCAATATTTGAGCCCTCGCTTGCTTTTAAAGCGGCATCAATATCAACGAAAGGTACGCAGAGAACTACCTTGCAGTCAGCATCTTTTACAAGGGGCTTCATAGCAGTTATAAGTTCGGTTGCCTCTTTCGGAGTTTTGTTCATTTTCCAGTTACCCGCAATAATTGCGGCTCTTTTTGCTTTGTTCATTATATTATCCCCTTAAAGTGATTATTTATCATTAAGTGCGGCAATTCCCGGAAGTTCTTTGCCCTCGAGGAATTCAAGTGAAGCGCCGCCGCCGGTTGAAATATGAGTCATCTTATCGCCAAAGCCCAAGGTGTTAACAGCCGCAGCAGAGTCGCCGCCGCCGATAACGGTTACGGCATCGGTTTCAGCCATTGCTTTTGCTACTGCCAAAGTACCTTTTGCAAGGGTGGGATTCTCAAATACACCCATAGGTCCGTTCCAAACAACGGTTTTTGCATTCTTAACTTCGTTTGCAAAAAGTTCCGCAGTCTTTGTACCTATATCAACGCCCATCATATCATCGGGGATTTTATCTGCATCTACAACTTTAACGTCAATAGGTGCATCAATCGGGTCGGGGAAATCTTTTACTATTGTGCAATCAACAGGTAAAAGAATTTTAACACCTTTGTCTGCCGCTTTTTTAAGCATATCTTTGCAGTAATCAATCTTTTCGGGGTCAAGCAGGGAAGTACCTACGCCGTAACCCTTTGCCGCAAGGAAAGTATAAGCCATACCGCCGCCGATAATAAGAGTATCGGCTTTGTTTAAAAGGTTATCTATAACCGTGAGTTTATCGGCAACTTTAGCACCGCCCAAAATAGTAACAAAGGGACGTACGGGGCTTTCAACCGCATTACCTAAATACTTGAGTTCTTTGCCGATAAGATAACCTGCAACTGCCTCTTTAACGTAAGAAACAACACCTACTGTTGAGCAGTGTGCTCTGTGGGCAGTACCGAAAGCATCGTTTACGAATATATCGGCAAGTGAGCCGAGTTCCTTTGAAAACTCTTCGCCGTTCTTGGTCTCTTCAACACGGTAACGGGTATTCTGTAAAAGAACAACGTCACCGTTATTCATATTTTCAACCGCCGCTTTTGCATTTTCGCCTACAACGTTATCGTCTGCCGCAAATACAACTTCTTTGCCTAAAAGTTCGGAAAGACGTTTTGCAACGGGTGCTAACG
>JAKSQL010000163.1 GCA_024404125.1 Clostridia bacterium | reverse complement strand
GGGAATGTTATGCAGTGTAATCGATAACACGAGCATTATTATTCTGTTTATGCGTTCACTTACTTGGTTTTCTTCTTTTTCGGCACGAAATTGCGCCTTGGTGACGATTTTATCGCTTATCCACATAAATACCGCCCCAAAGATAAAACCCGCCGTAACGATTAAATATGACGGTGTTTTAAAAAGTTCCTCTGCTCTTGCAATTGCAGGTTCAAGCAAAGACCAAAAAGAAGCGGCTATCATTACGCCGGAAGCAAATCCTAACATAATGTTAAGTAATTTCGGGCTCGGTTTTTTAAAAAAAATGACCGTAGCGGCGCCAAGAGCTGTGATTATCCAAGTGCCTACTGTCGCCACAAAAGCCATAAGAACATTATTCATTTATTTTAAACCCCCTTATTCATTATATAAATAAGGGGGTTTTTTGACATTATTGAAATTCAGATATTCCCTAAAATTGCGGTAGCGGTGGTAAGATAGATTAAAAGCGAAATTGCATCTACTATCGTGGTTATAAGGGGACTTGCCATAACCGCAGGGTCAAATCCGATTTTCTTTGCAATAATGGGTAATGAACAACCGATAATTTTTGCCACAATTACCGTAACAAACAATGTAAGACATACAACACCGATTTCGGCAAATTCTAAACCTACATCAAAATTTGAAAATAACATATTGTCGATTAAGAAAAGTTTAATCGCATTTACGAGTGCTAAAGAAAGTCCACACAAAAAGGCAACGCGCACTTCTTTCCATAGAACTTTTAATATATCTTTAAACTCAATATCGCCTACCGAAATTGCGCGGATAATTGTAACCGAGGACTGACTTCCCGAGTTTCCGCCCGTATCCATAAGCATCGGTATATAGGCAATAAGCGCCGCAAAGATTTTAAGTTTGTCTTCAAAGTTTGAAAGTATGGCACCTGTAAAGGTTGCCGAAATCATTAAAAACAAAAGCCACGGTATACGGTGCATATATGTCGCAAAAATGCCGTTTTTAAGATACGAATGTTCACTCGGCAAGATAGCCGCCATCTTTTCGATATCTTCCGTAACCTCTTCCTGCATTACGTCAATAGCATCGTCAACCGTAACAATTCCCACAAGACGTTTTTCATTATCAACAACCGGAATTGCCAGTAAATCGTACTTTTTAAACTTAACCGCAACCTGTTCCTGATCTTCAAGAGTATTGGCAAAAATAATGTTTTCGTCCATCAGTTCGGAGATAATGCAATTTTTACCGTTAAGAAGCAAATCTTTAACTGATACAATTCCTAAAAGACGCCTACTGTTGTCAGTTACATAGCAAGCATATATTGACTCGGTGTCAAAACCGATTTTGCGAATACGGTCAAACGCATCGTCCACCGTCATATCCTTTTTTAAGTCGATATATTCGGTGGTCATAATTGAGCCGGCACTGTCATCAGGGTAAGCAAGTAATTTGTTTATCATTCTTCTTGTGGCGGCATCGGTTTGTTTTAAAATACGTTTTGCGACTGTTGCGGGCATTTCGTCAATAATATCAACGGTATCGTCCATAAACAGTTCGTCCATAACTTCCCTGAGTTCTTTATCACTGAATGCTTCTATGAGTAACTGCTGCATATCAGTATCCATTTCAACAAAAACCTCTGCGGCAAGTTCTTTAGGTAAAATCCTGAAAATTACAGGAAGGTCTTTTTCGGGTACCTCTTCGAAAATGTGTGCTAAATCGGCAGGATTCATTTCGGAAAGCATACCCTTAAGCAACCCGAATTTTTTACCTTCAATCAATTCGAATATTTTTTCTTCCAAAATTCATCCTCCCCTTTTAAAGTTATAAAAACCTCATCTGTTATGATGAGGTTTATTTTACAATATAATTATACGTTTTCAGTATCAAAAAGTCAACTGTTTTTAATGTTTACAAGGTGTGATATACCGGGTATACTTTCTCCCTGCATTGTAGACGTAGGAGATAATAGTGCACCTGTAGACATAAAGAGAATATTTGAAAAAGTACCGTCTTCAAACCTATGCATAACAAAAGAGTTTAAAATTGAAGCACTGCAACCGCAACCCGAACCGCCCGCGTGTATATCCTGACGTTTTTTATCAAACATCATTATACCGCAGTCGGTATGCCTACAGCGAATGTCAATGCCCTCTCTTTCGAGTAAATCATAGAGTAAATTTGAGCCGACATATCCCAAATCACCCGTAATTATCAAAGACTAATCATCGGCAGTAGATTACGTATATTCAAAATAAGCCGCGAAGGTAGATGAGACGCTAGGTGCCATTGCAG
>JAKSQL010000162.1 GCA_024404125.1 Clostridia bacterium | reverse complement strand
TAATTAATATAATTATTTATATTAAAATTTTTCCTTTTTTAGAGAAAGCAGTTTCAATATCATTTTTGATGTTTCTTTTTTTGAATTTTAATATAATCAACAATATTAAAAATAGTGATATAATACAGATACAAATAAAACCGAAGTAATTTCTACTAATGAAAATTATATTGAATAAAAATTAAAAGACCGCTTGAGCGGTCTTTTGCTTTTTTCGTAAAGAGTAAGAAAAAATACCGTTCGGGCCATTGCTTTTTTAATAGTTTCTTTGACTTATTTCGGTTGACAAAAGTTGTAAATATATATATAATAACTTTGTATGTTTAAAAATTTAAGGAAGTAGATAAATATGGAATGGACTTCGCTTAACGACTTAAGAGAAAAATACCTTTCTTTTTTTGAAAGTAAAGGTCATATGCGCCTTAAAAGTTTTTCGCTTGTTCCGAATAACGATAAGTCGCTTTTGCTGATAAATTCGGGTATGGCACCGATGAAAAAGTATTTCACCGGTGAGGTAACTCCTCCGTCAAAAAGGGTTACCACCTGCCAAAAATGTATCCGTACGCCAGATCTCGAAAGGGTAGGTATAACCGCGCGTCACGGCACGTATTTTGAGATGCTCGGCAACTTCTCTTTCGGAGATTATTTTAAGTACGAGGCAATCCCATGGGCGTGGGAGTTTTTAACCGAAACACTAAAGATTCCGAAAGATAAACTTTGGCCCTCCGTTTATGAGGAGGACGATGAGGCATATGCTATCTGGCGCGATAAAATAGGTGTGCCGGAGGAACATATAGTCAAACTCGGCAAAGAGGATAATTTCTGGGAGCACGGTACAGGTCCCTGCGGCCCTTGCAGCGAGATTTATTTTGACCGCGGCGAGAAATACGGCTGCGGCAGTAAGGACTGCAAGCCCGGTTGTGACTGTGACAGATATATGGAAATATGGAACAACGTATTTTCGCAGTTCAACAATATGGGGGACGGCACATATACCGAACTTGAACATAAAAACATTGATACGGGTATGGGACTTGAACGTCTTGCCTGCGTAATGCAGGGGGTAGACAATATGTTTGAGGTTGATACCATACGCAATATTTTAAATAAAGTATGTTCAATTTCAGGCAAAGAGTACGGTAAGGATAACAAAACCGATATCTCAATACGCGCTATTACCGACCATGCAAGAGCGGCAACCTTTATGATAAGTGACGGCATTATCCCTTCTAACGAGGGGCGCGGATATGTGCTTCGCCGTCTTATAAGGAGAGCGGCAAGACACGGTAAACTTATAGGTATAAACCGTCCGTTCCTTGAAGATATGTGCAATGCGGTAATAAAAGAAAACGCGGCAGGTTATCCCGAACTTATCGAGAAGAAAGACCTTATTATTAAGGTTATAACCAATGAAGAAGCAAGTTTTGCAAAAACCATAGATCAGGGTTTAAGCATACTTTCAAATCTTGTTAAAAAGGGCGGCACACTTTCGGGTGAGGACGCGTTTAAACTCTACGATACCTACGGTTTCCCGCTTGACCTTACAAAAGATATCTTAAAAGAGCAGGGCATGTCGGTAGATGAAGAGGGATTTAACTCACTTATGCAAGAGCAAAGAGAACTTGCCCGTTCTTCAAGAAAAGCGTCAGAAAAAGAAAGTTGGTCGAGTGACGGCATAAACTTTGATAACATAGAAAAAACCGAATTTTTGGGTTATACCGAAAATACTTGTAAAGCAAAGGTTTTGGACATTGTTTTAAACAAAGAGCATGTAAAGACTGTAAATTGCGGCCAAAAGGCGATAATCGTTCTTGATAAAACCGTATTTTACGGCGAGGGCGGCGGTCAGGTAGGCGATACGGGTGTAATCGAAAGCGGCACCTTTAAGTTTGAAGTTATTGATACCAAAAAAACCACCGGCGGTGTGTTCTATCATATAGGTACGGTTTTATCGGACAGTATTTCATTAGGTGAAACCGTTACCGCAAGCATTGATGCTTTAAGAAGAGAAGCAATAAGAAGAAATCACACCGCGGCACATTTGTTGCAAGCCGCTTTGCGTAAGGTTTTAGGAAGCCATGTAGAACAGGCAGGTCAGCTTGTAAACGATAAGAGTGTCCGCTTTGACTTTACTCATTTTTCGGCTTTAACACCCGAAGAGTTAGCAAAGGTAGAAGATATAGTAAACAACGTAATTTTAAGTGCAACCGTTACCGCAAGCAAAGACATACCTATAAAGGAAGCAAAGAAACTCGGCGCCATGGCACTGTTCGGTGAGAGATACGGCGAAGAGGTACGTGTAGTATCTATGGG
>JAKSQL010000161.1 GCA_024404125.1 Clostridia bacterium | reverse complement strand
ACGGTGAATCTTTTGGTGCTGTAAATAGGTACGATTTTGTTGATATAAAAAATGACTGTACACTTGTTGCGACCTTTGCCGAAAAAATCGGCGGTGACGTAACAGAGGACGGTTACTGCACCGAAGAAGATGTATCCGCCTTACGTCAAGCACTTTTAAACGGTGAAAGTTCCGCCCGTGTAGATGCGAATTACGATGATGTTTCTGATATCAGAGATTTAGTACGTATAAATCTCGCATCTTATGATTTATATAAGGGCAACTTTGAAAGCGGTTGGTCAATCGGTGACAGCAGCGGCAGTTTTGCCTTTTCAAATGATAAAAAAAGTCTTTCTTTTGATTCGGGTTCTGCAACCGATTCGGCTTATTATAATAATGCTGCCTCTTTCGGCGATTATCTTGTAAGCGCAGACTTTTATTACGGTGATGTTGACTACACTTCAAAGCAGTCTTACATAGCACTTGTTGCAAGAAGAATAACATCATTAAAAGATTACGAATTCAGAGTGATTGTTGATAAAAACACATCGCCCGTTATAACCGCCGAACTTGTAAAACGTAACAGTTCGTATACCACCCTTGCTACTTTTGACAGTGATTATATTCAAAATGTAATCGGTGCAAGTGAAGTTTCTCTTGAAAAAACCTATAACCTTAAAATGCTTTGTGTCGGCAGTACGGTTTATTGTTTTATAAATAATTGCCTTTTGGGCTCATATACCGACCTTAACGAGCCGTTCCTTTCGGGCGGTTTCGGTATGAAATCTTACAGAGCAAAGGGCAGTGTAGGTAATTTTTCCGTTTTAGATAAGAGCGGAGAAAAGTAGCGCGCCTTAAAACTTTCCGGCGCCGATACAAACGGTAAACTTACTCTTCACAGCGGTGAGAAAATAAACAGCGACTTTATTTATGCAAACATAGTTGATTACGATAACACAGTATTAAATTCTAACCTTACCGATTCTTCCGTAAGCGGTAATTTAGAGTCGGGTGAAAACAAAGTTGACGTAACCGTTCTCGGAAAAACTTCAAGTATTACCGTTGACGTAAATAAATATTCGGTTTCAAGTATAAACACACGGCTTGAAAGTAATGCTTCAAAAACAGTAACGGCATCAACTGCAAAAATTTATAAAAACCTTTTAAATGATGCCGATAAATTCAGTTCAGACGAATTAAACGAACTTTCAAGTGCGGCAAAAGCGGGATATACCAATCTTCAAAAACAACTTTTTGAACTTAATGTTCCGTTCGGCGAAAAAATAGTTTCTTATGATTTTTCCGAAACGGCAGGTGCTTTTGATAAAACTTTTGAAATGCGCCGCGGCAAACTTTATTCTGCAAACGGTAAATTGTATCTTTCACAAATACCGTACGGCATTTCTACAAGTTGTTACTATTTCGATGATAATTACGGCATAATTGCTTCTGTTTCCGCCGATATGATGTTAAAATCGTACGATGCATCTGCGGGTCTTATCATAAATGCAAATGTTAACGGTTATTTCTATGCGCTTGTTGCTCTAAATAAAAATGCTGACCAGGTTAACCTGCGCAACAGTGCAATACTCAGAATTTACCAAAAGACTTCTAACGGTACAACTACTCTTGTTGCTCAAAGAGACATTGATATTTGCCGTAACGAACTCTTTAATATGCAACTTACGATGAGCAGCAACAATGTATTAAAAGTTTATATTGATTATGAACTTTCGGCTACAAGCGATGTTTCATCAAATCCCGAGATTTACAACGAGGGCTATGCGGGTGTTATTTCGCTTAGCGGTGACGCGCTTTTTGATAACTTTGCGGTATTCGGAAACAGTAAATCCGAGCCGAAGTCTTCATCAGTTGCAACTGCCGGTGAATACTTTGACGATTTTGAAGATGAAACCGCAGGCGAAGACCCTGATATGTGGTTAGAGCCGTCAGATAATAACGGCGTTAATATGCAAGATAACTGGGCAGTAAGCGAAGAAAGCGGCAATTTGGTTTATTCGGTAACTCCCGAAAATACCGTTGCGGCAAAAGCGGTATTTGATGATGTTTCGGTTGATAAACAAAAAACAGTACTGTTTTCAGAGAACTTTGACGATTGCCAGTTACAGTCAACTAACCAAGGCAGAAGAATATTACTTGAAAACAGAGGTTGGAGAACATCACCCACAACTTTCTCAAATACGTTTGCAGGTTATACAAGCAGCGGTAAGTTTACAGAGCCCGCAGGAATAACTCCGGTTTATTTCACAAACACAACTGCCGCTTACGGTGACCATACTCTTGAATGTGATGTAAACATAGATGCTGATTTTGACGCAACGGGCTCGAAACACGCAATTTACATTGAAAGCGGTGCCACCGACACTTCGGGAACCGGTGGAGTCGGTGTAAGACTCCG
>JAKSQL010000160.1 GCA_024404125.1 Clostridia bacterium | reverse complement strand
TCCCTTATTGGGAACCGAACGGTCTTGCAAATTTCAGAAGTTGTATGACCGGTACAACCTGTGCACACCCCAATGACCTGAATGCGCAAGTTTTTGCACGGCTTACCGATAAAACATTAGATTTTGAAAAGTATACCGATTATACAGTTTCCGCAGATGTTACCTTGGGTGTATCGGATACAACCCATTCTACTCTTGCCACTTTAGGTATTTCTACAAGAAGTACTACAACAAGTAACGGTTATGAATTTCAACTCTATGTTCCTGAAAATCAAACCGCAGGTTATGTAAGACTTTTTGATCGTTCAGCAGGAAGTGCTTTTGCCACAAACACCGATGTCACCTATACAATGGGCACGACCGTTAATATGAAAATAGACGTTAACGGTAATCTTGTTAAATGTTATTTGGACGATGTACTTGTAATAACCTATGCCGATGAAAACAACACATTTACAACCGGCTCTTGCGGGATTCGTTTTCCGACAAAAAATCTTTTGGCAGTCGTGGATAATTTTAAAGTCGTAGGTAAAAAAATACTCCCGAATAAATTTTATGACGATTTTTCATCTTATACACAGCAAACACCCGCGTCAAAAGCTTCTGCTTTCAAAAAAGCAGGTTGGTGGCTTAATAATTACACCGCTTCAGGAGTTATTAATGACGGCAAAATAACAATACCTTCCGATTACGGTGATAATACTCATGTAACCTTCCTTACAAGCGGTGCAAAGGGTGCTCTTGCTTGGAATCATTATTCGGTTGAAGCGGATGTGTCAACAGGTAGCGGTACTCTCAACACCGATGTTTATGCAGGTGTTTCCGGTAGACATAACGGTACAACCGGTATCACACCTTACGGTTATGAAATTTCAATTTATGAAAAAACAGCAGGCAAAACCGGTGTTCGTATACTTAAGCGCGGTACTTCAAACGAAACTCTTGCTGACGTTGCATATACAATAAAACGAGATACCGTTTATAATTTAAAGGCAGTTTTCCAAGGAAATACAATATCTGTTTACGTAAACGATACCTTTGTAACTTCTGCTACAGACGATACATATAAAATCGGATATGCAGGTATTCGCTATATCGGAAAAAATGCCGGCGTGGTAACAACTGTTGATAATTTTGTTGTATATGACCTTGAAGTTGCTTCTCTTCTTCCTAATTTTGAAGAAAATTTTGATGCGCATGCCGCATATGCAACAGATCACGCTGCTTCAAAAGATCTTTTAATAAGTGACGGCTGGGCAAGTGATGTATCCCTCAATAATACATTTGCAGGACATTCAGATACGGGCGCTTGGGTAGTTCCGGCTGCCGATGCAAATATAGCGAAGCACTGCCTTAGAAATACAAAAGCAAGTTATAAAAATCATAAAATCGAATGTGATGTTATATTTGATGTTACGGCGGATAAAGCACAAGATAATGTTGTTGCCATTTTAGGCGGGACAACAGATAACAGCGGTAATGGCGGTTATGGTATTAAGTTTTTTATAACTGCAGCTAATGAAATTCGTCAAATTGAAATTCGTAATAAATCATCCAATAAATTAAACCCTGTAGTGGCAGGTGAGGGTGATGTAACCATATTTCAACCCACTTCCTCAGCAAGACCGTCTGTTACAGGTGTAGTTGTTCATATTACCCTTGAATTTAAAGATACACTGTTAACTGCCACCATTGATTATGGCACTGCAACAGAGGTACTTAATTATACAATGCCCGCTCCCGTAAACGGCTGCCCCGCATTATGTACTAATGTTACAGACCTTACCGCAGGTGGCGTTACCTATGATAACATTAAAGTTTACGATACGGATAATCCCAACGTACCTAAAGTAGAAGTTGTAGGCGATGCAAACGGTGACGGCACTTTAGACGAAGCCGACCTTACCGCTCTTCGCGCTTATATTCTCGGTGCAAACGGCGCAGCCGAGATTACCTGCGATGCTAACTATGACGGTGAAACCTCAACCCTTACCGACTTAATTCGTATCGAAAGACTTCTTGCATCACTGTAGTCTATCATTTTAAGATTTTCCTGCCTCCCAAATAGGGAGGCAGGGGATATGCCGTATTTAGAGATGCTGTTAAGCAAATAAGTAATTATTTTTTTAACAGTTTCCCTAATAAAATTTCAGAGGTGAATTATGAACAATCAAAAACTTTTATCTCTTGTTATTTCCTGTGCAATCGTTTTTTCGGTTGCTTTACTGCCGATTGCAAATATCACTACCGTTGCCGAAAGCGTAAAAACCTACACGGTCACCGCTTCCGTTTCGGGTGCAGGCGGTACGGTTTCGCCCGATTCCGTGCTTACGGTTACATCGGGTAAAAGTGTAACTTGTACGGTTACGCCTGATGACGGATATGTGATAAAAGACGTTTTA
>JAKSQL010000016.1 GCA_024404125.1 Clostridia bacterium | reverse complement strand
AGAACCCGAGGCACGAGGAGAGTGTCGGGAGAGGTTGCGAGCGCGTCCTGCGGACAAAACAGCGAGGATTTGTTGGCGCTGCGGTCGATAATTGCGTCACACAAAAGCGCATATCAATAGGAACCACATCGGTGCTATTGTTTCTTTAAAATAGCAGTTTACATTTTCGTCAGAATATTGTAAAATATATAATTAAGGCAGGTGGGAATATGAAATCTTTAGTTATAGTAGGCGGCGGCGCCGCAGGACTTATGGCGGCAAACGGCGCATTGTCTCAAATTAAAGACAGTGATTTAAAAATTATACTTATAGAGAAAAATTCCCGACCTGCAAGGAAAGTAATGATAACGGGCAAGGGCAGATGTAACGTAACGAATAACTGTGACCTTAATACCCTTATTGAAAACACGGTAAACGGCGGTAAATTTTTATATTCTGCATTTTCAAAATTTCTGCCGAGCGATACTGTAAGTTTTTTTGAAAACTTAGGTGTACCTCTTAAAACCGAGCGCGGAAACAGGGTGTTTCCGCTATCGGATAAAGCGGTTGATATTGTAGACGCGCTTTACCGCAATGTAAAGCAAAATTGCAACGTTTTATGCGGCAGAGTAAGTGAGATTATCACCGAAAATAATATTGTAAAAGGTGTAAAACTTGAGGATGGCGGCGAAATTAAAGCCGATGCTGTTATACTTGCTACGGGCGGTATGTCATATCCGCTTACCGGCTCTACGGGGGACGGCTACATAATAGCAAAGAATTTAGGGCATACTGTAACTGAACTTAAGCCCTCTTTGGTAGGACTTGAATGCCACGATGGATTTTGTTCCGCTTTAAGCGGTCTTACTCTTAAAAACGTAACGCTTAAACTTTTTAAGGAGGGCACTAAAAAGCCGATATATTCGGAGTTCGGTGAAATGCTTTTTACTCATACCGGCATATCGGGTCCCCTTACTTTAAGCGCATCTGCCAGAATTAAAGATATCAAATCCTCAAACTATACTGCGGTAATCGACCTTAAACCCGCGCTTGACCAAAACACTCTTGATAAGCGCATATTGCGTGACTACAACGAGGAGCAAAACAAAGATTTTCAAAATTCGCTTGACAAACTTATACCAAAAAGTTTAATTCCCGTAATTGTGGGACTTACGGGCATACCGAAAGATAAAAAGGTAAATCAGATAAGCAAAGCCGAAAGGGAAAAACTTGTAAGTGTAATTAAAAATCTCACGTTGCATATCACCGATTACCGACCTATTGAAGAGGCGGTTGTAACAAGCGGCGGAATTGAAGTTAAAGAAATTTCTCCGCACAGTATGGAGTCAAAAATAGTTGAGAATCTTTACTTTGCGGGTGAGATTATGGACGTTGACGCTTATACGGGCGGTTTTAATCTGCAAATTGCCTTTTCTACGGGGCATCTTGCTTCTGCAAGTGCCGTAAAAAAATTGTTAGGAGAATAAAATATGATTTCAGTTGCCATTGACGGCCCTGCGGGAGCGGGCAAAAGTACTATTGCGAAAGCGGTTTCAAAAAAACTCGGGTATATCTACGTTGATACGGGAGCGCTTTACCGTGCGGTAGGTCTTAAATTTGCAAATGCAGGGTTTGATACCGAACTTAACTGCAATATTGAAAATATTTTAAGTGATACTAATGTTACAATAAAGTTTGTAAACGGCGAGCAAAGAGTTTTTCTTGACGGTAAAGACGTATCTGACCTTATAAGAACACCTAATGCTTCTATGATGGCATCCGCTGTTTCGGCAAAACCGCCGGTCAGGGCATTTTTACTTGATATGCAAAGAAAACTTGCTATGGATAACAATGTTATTATGGACGGCAGAGATATAGGTACAGTGGTTTTACCGAATGCAACAGTAAAGATTTTTCTCACCGCGTCCGCAAATGAGCGTGCGCGCCGCAGATACAAAGAACTTACCGAGCGCGGCGAAAAGGTTGATTTCAACGAGGTGTTAAAAGATATCGAAACGAGGGATTATAACGACTCTCACCGCGATATAGCGCCGCTTAAACAGGCAGACGATGCCATTTTCGCCGATACAACCGAAGGCAGCTTTGAAGATTCGGTAAATCTTGTGCTTGATATTATAAATAAGAGGTTAGAGAATAAGTGAAGATAACACTTGCAAAAACCGCGGGATTTTGTTTCGGTGTAGACCGCGCGGTGAATATGGTATACGACCTTGTTAACAAGGGTAAAAAGGTTTCAACGTTAGGGCCTATAATTCATAATACGCAAATGGTAGCGGACCTTGAAAGCAAAGGTGTGTATGCAGTTTCAAATCCCGAGGAGGTTAAAAGCGACACTACTCTTGTTATACGTTCTCACGGTGTGTCAAAATCGGTATTTGAACAAGCCGAAAAGTTAGGACTTAGTGTTGCGGATGCAACCTGCCCGTTTGTTTCAAAGATACATAAAATAGTTTACGAAAACAGTAAAAACGGCAGCATAATTTTAATAGCGGGCGATAAAACACATCAGGAAGTTATGGGAATAGTAGGTCACTGTTGCGGTGAGACTTATGTGTTTTCAGATACCGAAGAACTTGAAAATATAGTAAAATTTCACCCCGAAATAACAAATTCAGAGGTCTGTGCGGTCTCTCAAACCACTTTTAACGCAAAAAAATGGGAAAATGCGCAACTTTTTTTAAAAAAAGTATGTACAAATGCGAAAATTTTTGATACAATATGTAATGCTACTGCGATGCGTCAAAGCGAAGCGCGTGAACTTGCCCTGAAAAACGATGCTATGATAGTTATCGGAGGCAGGCACAGTTCAAACACCGAAAAGTTGTTTGATATATGCCGCTTGCTTTGTAAGAAAACTTTATTAATAGAAACCGCCGATGAACTCAAGGAGGAATTCTTTGAGGGAGATTTAAATGTCGGAGTGGTTGCCGGTGCATCTACACCGGCGGGTATAATTAAGGAGGTTATTAAAACCATGTCGGAAAATTTACAACCGGTTGACGAACAGATGGAGGAAAATGTTACTGTTCAAAAAAGTTTTGAGGAAATGACGGATGAAGAAGCATTCGAGGCATCACTCAGTAATTTAACAGGAGATCAGAAAGTAGTAGGTACGGTACTCGCCGTAAATAACGCTGAAGTTCAGGTGGATTTCGGCAGAGGAATTACCGGCTACATAACTGCGGATGAATTTTCCGCAGATCCGAACGTAGATCTTATGAGTGAGGTCAAAGTCGGCGATAAACTCAATCTTATCATTATGAAGATAAATGATCAGGAAGGAACCGCAATGCTTTCAAAACGCCGTTTCGATGCTATTGCCGGTTGGGATAATATCGTTGCTTCAAAAGATTCGGGTGAAGTTCTTACAGGTGTAGTTAAGGACGTTATAAAGGGCGGCGTAGTAGTTTATTCAAACAATGTTCGCGTATTTATCCCCGCATCACAAGCCACCGCATCAAGAAACGATTCTCTTGAAGACCTTAAGGGCAAAGAGGTATCTTTCCGAATAATAGAGATAGGCAGAGGCAGAAAGGCAGTCGGCTCTGTTCGCAGTGTTCTTAAAGAGCAGAGAAAAGAAGCCGAAGAAAAGGTATGGTCTAACATCGCGGTAGGTGACCGCTTTACCGGTGTTGTTAAGTCACTTACTACCTACGGTGCTTTTGTTGATATCGGCGGTGTGGACGGTATGGTGCACATTTCCGAACTTTCCTGGCAGAGAATAAAGAATCCTGCTGAGGTACTTTCGGTAGGCGATACCGTTGAAGTGTATGTAAAGGCGCTTGATGCCGAAAAGAAGAAAATTTCTTTGGGTTACAAAAAGGAAGAGGACAACCCCTGGACCTTATTCAACAATCAGTACAAACTTGAAGATACTTTAACCGTAAAAATAGTAAGTCTTACCTCTTACGGTGCTTTTGCAAGAATACTTCCGGGTGTTGACGGTCTTATTCATATTTCTCAGATTGCCAATAAGCGTGTTGAAAAACCGCAGGACGAACTTTCTGTCGGTCAGGAAGTTGAAGTTAAGATTATTGCAATTGATAACGAAAAGAAACGCGTAAGTCTTTCTATACGCGCTCTTTTACCCGAGGCAGAGCCGGTAAAGGAAGAGGTCTTGGAGGCGGACGAAGTTGTTGCTACTACCGAGGAACCCGCAAAGGAAGAGCCGGTTAATGAGGAAACAGCAAAGGAACCCGCGGCAGAAGAAACCGTAGAAGAAAAACCCGCTAAAAAGAAAACTGCTAAAAAAGCAGAAGGCGAAGAAGATAAGGCAGAAAAGAAGACTGCTGCCAAAAAGACCACTGTCAAGAAGACTACTGCTAAAAAGACTACTGCAAAGAAAGCAGAAGAAGCCGAAGAAGCAGAGCCGGTTGCAGAAAAGAAACCTGCGGCTAAGAAGAAAACCGCAAAGAAAGCCGAAAAAGCGGAAGAAACTAAGGCAGAATAATTCAATTTACAGTGCTTTGTACAACTTTTGTGCAAGGCACTTTTTATATGCTTGAAATACTCGGTATAATATGATAAAATCAAATTGGATTATTATGGGAGGAGTAATACGTCTTGAAAAAAGCCAAGGTGAAAAACAAGCGCGGAATACCGTTTCCGAGCCATATTATACTTTCGGGAATACTGCTGCTTTTACAGTTCGTATTTCTCTTTGCAGTAGTGTATAATCTTTCGGATTATTTTGCGGTATACATTCTCTCCGAAGTGCTCGCAATAATAGTGGTTATCTATATAGTAAATCGCAGGGATAATCCGAGTTATAAAATTGCCTGGATAGTGTTTATACTGATTTTCCCGATTTTCGGAATATCGGTATTTATTCTTTGGGGCGGCGAAAGGGTAATGCCGCACCTTAAAAATAAAATGCGTTTGTGTGAAAATCACTATAAACCGCTTTTACAGCATGATACCGAGATAAACGATAAGTTCAGATATTCCGATTTTGCTCATTCAAGGCAGGCACAGTATCTTATAAGAGAGTCGGGGTATCCGATTTACGAAAACACCTCGGTTGAATATCTTTCGCCGGGTGAAAAGTTTTTGCCGAGATTTCTTGAAGAATTGGAACTTGCAGAAAAGTATATATACCTTGAATTTTTTATAATTGCCGAGGGCAAGATGTGGGATGCCATATATAAAACCCTTGTACGAAAAGCCGAGCAGGGTGTGGAGATAAAAATACTTTTTGACGATTTCGGTTCTATAAAAAGGCAGAGCAAGACCTTTTTATCAAAACTTAAAAACCGCGGCATAGAGGTTGCGGTATTTAACCGAATAAGACCTACGGTAAATATGTTTATGAACAACCGCAACCATAGAAAAATCGCGGTTATTGACGGCAAAACGGCGGTAACCGGCGGCATAAACCTTGCGGACGAATATATTAACGAGTACAAGCGTTTCGGCTATTGGATGGACTGCGCCGTAATATTAAAGGGCGATGCCGTAAGCGGCTTTTTATCAATGTTTTGCAGTATGTGGGAGTTTACCACCGGCGGCAAAATAGATATGTTATCAAAAATGTGTAATTATCCGGTAGCGGCGGCGGGATACGTTTTGCCTTACTGTGACGGTCCTTTGAATTCAAGAAATCCCGCCGAGGGAATATATCTTCAAATGCTCAATACCGCGCAGGACTATGTGTACATTACCTCCCCGTATCTTATAATAGATAACACTATGATTACCGCTATTAAAAACGCGGCAAAATCGGGTATAGATGTAAGGATAATAACCCCTTACATTCCTGATAAGTGGTATGTTCATCCCGTTACACAGTATAACTATCTTGAACTGCTTGAAGCGGGCGTAAGAATTTTTGAATACACACCGGGATTTATTCATTCAAAGATTTTTGTTTCTGACGATAGGGTTTGTACCGTAGGTACGGTAAATATGGATTACCGAAGTTTCGTTCTTCATTTTGAGTGCGGCGCGTGGTTTGCGGGGAATGATGCGGTTATAGACGTTAAGTCGCATATAGACGAGCTTTTCCGCGCCTCGAAAGAGGTAAAACTTTCGTCCTGTAAACGTTCGCCTCCGCTTAAAAAATTAGAGCGCGCGATACTTCATATATTTTCACCGTTTATGTGAGAAAGGGGATTTTTATGAAAGGTTTTTTAAAATTCATCGGCATTTTGGCGACGGTATGCGCAAGCATAGTGGGAGTTATGGCAATAATAGAAAAATTTCTTTTTAACAAAGCAAGGTTTAAAGAAACTTACCTTGACCTTGATAGCGGTAACGAAGACGAATAACAAATTTTTATAACAGATTATGCGGTTGACTGTTTTGTGTCGGTCAGCCGCATTTTGCTTTTCCGGTGACACATACGGCGGAAAAACACCTTATAGGCGAAAATCATCCTTTAGGCGATTTTCAAGGGCACAGGAGCGGTATTGGCGGGGATAGAGTGCAGTCCGAAAGCAATGCTTTCGAGCGAGCGGCATTCCCGCCAAAGATAGTATTTTTTATGCCGAAAAATATTGAAAAAATCGCTTAATAGTGGTATAATAATATGAAAAATTGTTTTTTGTAAAAGAGTGGTGAAGAATATGGCTATGAAGAGATGGACAGTAGGTACTCCTGACAGAGAAATTGCACGAACTATGGCGGATGAATGCGGCATAGATGCTTTTGCGGCACTTGTTGCATATAACCGAGGTATAAGCGATGCTTCGGAACTTGAACTGCTCATCTGCGAAGAGCCGGTTCTTTGCGAGGCAAACGAACTTAAAGATATCGAGAAAGCGGCAGACTTTATAAACGAAGCCGTGGAAAACGGTACTCTTATTGCGGTTTACGGTGACTATGACTGTGACGGTGTAGTCGCTACCGCAATACTTTACGATTATTTAAAATCGCGTAATGCAAACGTAATTTATTATATCCCCGACCGCATATCCGAAGGGTACGGAATGAACATTGGCGCTATCGACCAATTGAAGAAGCACGGTGTAGGTCTTATCGTTACGGTGGATAACGGTATTTCCTGCATAGAAGAGATAGATTATGCAAACTCAATCGGCATAAAAACGGTAGTTACCGACCACCACATAGTGCCTGACGATATGCCGAACGCTTTGGCGGTGGTAGACCCGCACAGGAAAGACTGTCCCTCAACTTTTAAAGAAATCTGCGGCGCGCAGGTTGCATTTAAACTTGTTTGTGTACTCGAAGATAAACAACCCGAGCAGATGCTTTACCGCTACGGAGATTTAGTAGCCATAGCCACAGTAGGTGACGTTATGCCGCTTATAAACGAAAACCGTTCGTTTGTTAAATCGGGCATAGCGCAGATAAAGAGCAAAGCAAGGGTAGGCGTAAGCGCAATACTCAATGTTGCGGGGGTTGACAGACAGAGCATAACCGCAGGAAGAATCTCTTTCGGTATTGTGCCGCGCATAAATGCGGCAGGCAGAATGGGTGATGCTTCAAGAGCGGTAGAACTGCTTTTGTGCGAAGATATGGTAAAGGCACTTAAAATCGCAAACGAGATAGATGCCGATAACCAAAACCGTCAGCAACTCGAAGAGAGCATACTAAACAGTGCCGATGGCATAATAAAAGAAAACGGTTATATGTATAATCGGGTTATAGTGGTAGCGGGCAACGGTTGGCACTGCGGAGTACTCGGTATCGTTGCGGCGCGGCTTACCGAAAAATACGGCAAACCCACAGTAGTACTTACTCTTGAGGACGGTGTATATCACGGCTCAGGCAGAAGTTTTAAGGGTTTTCATTTGCATAACGCAATACGTTCCTGCGCCGATTTGCTTATTAAATACGGCGGTCACGAACTTGCGGCAGGTGTAAGTGTATCGCCCGATAATCTTGATAAATTCAGAACTGCCGTTAACGAATACGCGTATAAAACCCCCCCTTGTTATGACAGTGTAAATATAGACTTTAAACTTAACCCCAAAGGTATGAGTGTTGATATGGCGTTTGCCCTTAAGGTGCTTGAACCTTTCGGCAACGGTTTTGAGTCGCCCGTTTTCGGCATATTCGGTGTAAAACTTGAAAAGATAACCGCAATAGGCGGCGGTAAGCATTTAAAACTTTTATTTTCTAAAGACGGCGGCGCTTTTCAGTGTCTGCTTTTCTCGGTAACACCCGAAAAGTTTTGCTTTGATATAGGCGATACGCTTGATTTGGCGGTAACGCTTGACACTAATTTTTTCCGTGACGAATATAATCTATCGGTAGTGATAAAGGCAATAAGACCCTCGGGAATAAATGAGGATGCACTTTTTGAGCAAATATCCGCATTTGATTCATTTATGTCAGGCATTGAAAAAAACAACGCGCTTTTACTGCCGGACAGACTCGAAATAGGCGAGATTTATAAATACGTTAAAAATGCTCCGACACTTGCCGATAAAGTGAAATACGCATTTATAAATACTTTAGGATACGCAAAAACCGCGGTATCGCTTATAACACTTTCGGAACTCGGCCTTATTTATGCTAAAGACGGTGTTTATACTGCGACCAACACACCGCAGAAAAAAGAACTCACAGAGTCAAAAACGTATAAGAAACTGAAAGAGGGGTGAGAATTATGAAACCCGAGTATGAAAACGACCTTAAAAGTTTGTTTGACCTTATGCAAGAGCAGGGAGGAAAATACGATAATGAGCTCGTAAAAAAAGCGTTTGCTACCTGCGTTGAAAAGCATAAAGGTCAAAAGCGGTGGACTAACGAGGAATACTATATTCACCCCGTTAACGTTGCCAAAATAATAGTAACTCTCGGTATGGATTCTCCCTCCATAGCGGCGGCACTTTTGCACGACGTTATAGAAGATACCGATACTACCTTTGAGGATATTAAAAAAGCATTCGGTGAAGAGGTTGCGCTGCTTGTTGACGGTGTTACGAAAATAGGTCAAATATCCTTTTCCTCAAAGGAACAGCAGCAGGCGGAAAGTTTGCGCAAAATGCTCATAGCGATGGGTAAAGATATAAGGGTAATCATAATTAAACTTGCCGACCGTCTTCACAATATGCGCACTATTGATGCTATTCCCGAGCAAAAGCAAAGGGATAAATCACTTGAAACACTTGAAATATACGCGCCTATCGCGCACAGACTCGGTATCCGCCCCGTAAAAGAGGAACTTGAAGACCTTGCTATTAAACACCTTGACAGTGTTGCATACAATGAAATCTCCGAACTTTTAAAGCAAAAAAGCCACGATAGAGAAGCGGTGCTTTCGGATATAAGGCAGCGTATTGAGCAGCGGCTTAAAGAGGATATGCCGGGTGTCGAACTTGTATTCCAAAGCCGCGTCAAATCGGTTTACGGCATATACCGTAAAATGTATTTACAGTCAAGAGAGTTTGACGAGATCTATGACGTTTATGCCATTCGTGTAATAACCGACACCGTAGCCGACTGCTATAATATTTTGGGTATTATGCACGATATGTTCAGACCTATCCCCAATAGGTTCAAGGACTATATTTCAACACCAAAGCCAAATATGTATCAGTCACTCCATACTACCGTAATCAGCAGAGACGGTGTGCCGTTTGAGATACAAATACGCACCTTTGATATGCACCATACCGCTGAATTCGGTATAGCGGCGCATTGGAAATATAAAGAGGGCGTAAGCGATAAAAGTATGGATGCACGTCTTGAATGGATACGTCAGATACTCGAAGAGCAGGATTCTTCGGGTGATGCTTCCGAACTTTTCAGAAGCATTAAGGTCGATTTATCCGAGGAAGACGTTTTTGCCGTAACACCTAAAGGTGACGTTATAAATCTTCCCGTCGGCTCTACCGTTGTGGATTTCGCGTTTGCGATACATTCGGCGGTAGGCGTTAAAATGGTAGGCGCTAAAGTAAACGGCAAGATAGTGCCTATAAATCACGTAATAAATACGGGCGAAGTAATTGATATACTTACCACCAATCAGCGAGACCACGGGCCGAGCCGTGATTGGATGAATATAGCGGTTACAAATCAGGCAAAAGCGAAAATTCGCTCGTGGTTTAAAAAGGAAAAGCGTGCCGAGAATATTGAAGAGGGCAAAGACCTGCTCGATAAGGACTTTAAGCGCAACGGCATTTCGCTTGACGAAGAGGATTACGAAGAATTTGTTGAGAAAATGGCAAACAAATTCCATTTCGGGAATGCCGAAGAGTTTTATGCCGCCATAGGTTACGGCGGTATACTGCTCTCAAAGATAATGCCGAGGGTAAGAGAAGACTATAACAAGCGCATTTCCGCGGCAAAACCGATAGAGATTTCGGATATAGCCCCCAAAACACATAAGAGTTCGGAAAACGTTTCGGTTGAGGGTATTGATAACTGTCTTATCAAACTTTCAAAGTGTTGCGCACCGCTTCCCGGTGACGATATTATAGGTTTTATCACCCGCGGTCACGGTGTATCAATTCATAAGCGCGACTGTAATAACGTACCTGCCGATTTATCCAAAGCAAGTGAGCCGGACCGTTGGATTTCGGCACATTGGAACAATGTCAAAAACGATAACTTTATTTCAACGCTTCATATAACTGCGCTTGATAAGGAAGGTATTTTAGGCGAGGTTATAAACGCGGTGTACAATATGAGGGTTGCCACACATTCGGTTGACGCGCGTCAGACTAAAGACGGTAACTGTGTAATAATCATTACCATAAGCGCCGAAAGTGTAGAACATTTAAAGAGCATAATTGCCCGAATAAGCAAAATTTCGGGTGTGTACAATGTTGAAAGGATAAACAGATGAGAGCGGTATTGCAACGTGTAAGCAGTGCGTTTGTAGAGATAGACGGTAAAAAGGTAGGCAGTTGTAACGAAGGGTTTATGATACTTTTTTGCGCAGTCGAGGGGGACACAAAAGAAGATATTGACCTGCTTGCGAGAAAAACCGTAAATTTAAGGGTTTTCCGCGATAGTGAAGATAAAATGAATTTGTCAATACTCGATATTGCGGGCGAGGTGCTTTGCATTTCGCAGTTTACCCTTGCGGCAGATGTTAAAAAAGGCAACCGTCCCTCTTTTATCAATGCTATGGAGCCGAAAAAAGCAAGCGAATTTTATGACGAATACTGTGAAAAACTAAAAGAGTACGGTGTTAAAAGCGTACAAAAAGGCATATTCGGTGCGGATATGAAAGTAAGTCTTGTGAACAACGGCCCCGTTACCGTAATATTTGATACTGATATTTGGAATAAAAGGTAGAATAAATGGATATTAAATGTATTAACTGTACCCTTGCGGTATCAAACTGCTATTTAGTGCTCACAAAAACCGCGGCAATAGTAATAGACCCGGGTTGCTTTGATGAAAGAGCAGAAGACTTTTTAAACGGTAACAAGGATAAAGAGCGCCTTATACTGCTTACACACTGTCATTTTGACCACATAGGCGGCGCTGTGCAGTTAAGAGAAAATACGGGCGTCAAAATAGCCGTATCAAAGGTAGAAAGCCCATCTTTATCCGATGATGAAATAACTCTTTCAAAGAGATTTCACGCGCATTTAAAACCCTTTAGCGCCGATATTGCGCTTGAAGATAATCAGGTTCTCACATTAGGCAATACGGTTATTAAAGCAGTTTTAACACCGGGGCATACAAAAGGCAGTATGTGTTTTGATATAGACGGTGTGCTCTTTACGGGCGACACCCTGTTTAAAGGTACTTTCGGCAGAACGGATTTTCCGGGAGGCAGTCTTGGAAGCATAAGAAGTTCAATAAAAACCGTAGTTAAAAACTATCCCGATGATACACTTATTTATCCCGGTCACAACGAACCTACAACAGTAGGCGAAGAAAAACTCAACAACCCGATTTTGAGGTAGTTTATGAAACTTTGCAATATAGGTCATAATTTCGATTATGAAACCGAAAAACTTATCCGCATTTTTTTACCCTTTGAAAAGGTAGAGATACTGCACGAAAAGGCGACTTTTGAGCGTATGGCGGTTTGTTCTTTTGAGAGCAAAACAAGCACCGTAACCGCCGAACTTTTTCTTGACGGCAAATATGCAAAGAAAAGCGATACCGTAGAAAAACAAAACGAGGATTTTGATAAAACCTGCGAAAGAAAACTTGCAGTTTGCCTTTATGAATGCTTTGTAAAGATTACGGGATATAAAGCGCCGTTTGGAATTCTTACGGGCATAAGACCTGCAAAACTTTTTTTAAAATTTGAAAAGGAACTCGGAAACTTGGGCGCAAAAGAATTTTTTAAAAACGAGTTTAAGGTCAGCGACAGTAAGATAACCTTATGCGAAAGCACCGTTAAAAGTGAAGAAGAAATAATCTCGCTTTCAAATAAAAATTCTTACAGTTTGTATTTATCAATACCGTTTTGCCCGTCAAGGTGTTCTTACTGTTCATTTGTATCCCACTCTGTAGAAAGCGCAAAGGCAATTATACCCGATTACGTTGAGTATTTGTGCAAAGAACTTAAAACGGTGTCGGATACCGCGAACAGACTAAACCTTAAACTTGAAACGGTTTACATAGGCGGCGGAACACCTACCGCGATAGATGCAAAGTATCTTGAAAAAGTGCTTTGCGCCGTGAATGATAATTTCAGTTTAAAAGGCATAAAAGAGTTTACAGTAGAAGCGGGAAGACCCGATACGATAACTGAAGAAAAACTGCAAATAATAAAGCAAAGCGGCGCCACGAGAATAAGCATAAATCCGCAAACCATGAACGACAGTATACTTGAAAGCATCGGCAGAAAGCATACCTCAAAACAAATGACAGATGCTTTTTATCTTGCGAGAAAAATCGGCTTTGATAATATAAACACCGACCTTATAGCAGGTCTTGCGGGGGATACTGTTGAGAGTTTTAACTTAACCCTTGATAAAATTTTAGAACTTGACCCCGAAAGTGTAACGGTGCATTCACTATCCCTAAAACGCGCGTCCACCTTAAATAAACTCGGTGACCTGCCCGAAATAAAAACGGGTATAGTCGCGAGCGAGATGGTGGATATTGCAAGGAACCGACTGACAAATAACGGCATTTTGCCGTATTATATGTATAGGCAAAGCAAAACGGTTGGCAACCTTGAAAACGTAGGGTATGCAAAAAAAGGTTACGAGGGACTTTATAACGTCTATATTATGGACGAAACCCATACCATTCTTGCCTGCGGAGCGGGAGCGGTTACAAAACTGCGTAATCCGAACGGCCCCGAACAAGAGCGGCTTATCAATTTCAAGTATCCTTATGAGCATATACGCCGTTTTGATCAGCAAACCAAGCGCCCGGAAAGCATTGAAAACATCCATGAA
>JAKSQL010000159.1 GCA_024404125.1 Clostridia bacterium | reverse complement strand
TGAACCTCCGACCTACCGCTTAGGAGGCGGTCGCTCTATCCAGCTGAGCTACGGAAACATGTTTGTTACCGTATAATTTTATCTTACAAGTAAGATAATGTCAACAACAACTTGTTTTTTAAAATGTTTTTTGGTATAATAAAATTTAGAAAGTTTTGTTAAGGAGGCGGAAAATGAAACAGTTATTTGCTAAAATAAAGAACACTTTTTTAAGCGCCGGATTTATAGAGTTTTGCTTGCTCGGTGCGATAAACACGTTTGACGATGCACTGTTTTCATGGCTTTTCCATTTTATACTCCAAGAAAATGCCGCCGCGGTTGCGGGGTACGCCGTAGCGCTTACCATTGCTTTCTTTTTAAGCAGTAAAGTTATATTTAAATCAAAGCCAACCTTCAAAAAATATGTAAGGTTTGTTGTGTCTTATATACCTAATTTTATAATCTATTTTTTGGTAACGTTTATCACCATAAACACCATGCACTTGCCGCAGTTCTGGGCGACTGTTCTTGCTGCTATGGCGGGCGGTCCGATAACCTACGTTATCATTAAAATCTATGCTTTCGGAAAGAGGTAAAGAGGTCTTAAAATGTACAAATACGAAATGCATTTACAAACGAGCAGAACGAGCGCCTGCGCAATATCCGGTGCGAAAGAAATGGTAGCGGCCGCAAAAGAAAACGGATATGCCGGCATAGTACTTACAAATCACTTTTTCCACGGTAACACAGCGGTTGACCGCAGTTTGCCTTGGGAAGAGTTTTTTAACGCTTATGTTGACGATTACGTTGAAGCGGTAAAGTACGGAAAAGAAATTGATATGGACGTCTTTTTCGGTATTGAAGAGGGCATAGGCGGGGGCAAAGAAGTGCTTATTTACGGGGTGCCCGCAAAGGCGTATCTTGAATGTTCTGATTTTCTTACAAAAGATATTTACGGAATATCGAAATTTGTTCACGACAACGGCGGATATATCGCGATGGCGCACCCTTTCAGGCACAGAAATTATATAGCGAATCCGGATGCAGAGCCCGACCTTACTCCGTTTGATGCCATTGAGGTATTTAATCAATGCAACACAAAAGAGGACAATGAGCATGCGCGGCAGTTTGCCGAAAAGAACGACTTTCCCGTTATAGCGGGAAGTGACATACATTTGGCAAGCAAGTACGCTGACAAAACTTTCGGCGGCAGCGGCATCGCATTTGAAAAACGTCTTTATACCGAAAAAGAGTTTATAAAACAACTTAAAAACGGAAATTATAAACTGATAAAAAACGGCAAGATAGTATAAAAAGACCTCGGGTGACAACCCGAGGTCTTTATTTTACGCGTGATAGAGTTTTTTGGTTTGATACTGCGGCTCGCAGGTGATGTTTACGCCGAGTTTCCTTAAAGTTTGCTCATCTACTCGCGAAAGAATAACGGTAGAATGGGCTTCAAGTCCGCGCAGTTTTTCAACCTGATTAAGCGCTTTCTTCGCGGTACCGTTTGTGGCGGCGCATATTGAAAGGGCAATAAGCACCTCATCTATATGAAGTCGCGGATTATGGTTGCCGAGCAACCCTGTTTTCATTTTTTGTATCGGCTCGATAATCGTCGGGGATAAAAGTTCAATATCGTCCGGAATGCCGGCGAGTTCTTTAAGCGCGTTTAAAAGCATTGACGAACTTGCTCCTAAAAGCGAAGAGGTCTTACCGGTTACCAATTTGCCGTTTTCAAGTTCAATGGCGGTAGCAGGAGCGCCGGTAAGTTCTGCTTTGGTAAGGGCTGCGGAAACTACTCTGCGAAGGCCTGTATCAATGCCGGTTTGGTTCATAAGAAGTTCTATCTTTGCAACTTCTGACTGTTCGCCCAAACCCTGCCTTACATTACACAAAGCGGAATAATATCTGCGGATAATCTCCTGCTTTGCGGCGCCTTTGCAAACCTCGTCGTTACAAATAGCAAAACCCGCCATATTAACGCCCATATCGGTAGGGCTCTTATACGGTGACTTGCCCATAATTCTCTCCATCATAGCATTAAGCACCGGAAAAATCTCGATATCGCGGTTATAGTTTACGGTGGTTTTTTGGTATGCTTCAAGGTGGAAGGGGTCTATCATATTAACATCATTAAGGTCGGCAGTTGCCGCTTCGTATGCTACGTTTACGGGGTGCTTAAGCGGTAAGTTCCAAATCGGGAAGGTCTCAAATTTCGCATAGCCCGCCTTTATTCCGCGTTTATTTTCGTGATAAAGCTGTGAAAGGCAGGTCGCCATTTTGCCGCTGCCGGGACCGGGAGCGGTTACTATAACGAGTTTTCTTTCGGTTTCTATATAATCGTTTTTGCCGAATCCGTCATCACTTACTATAAAAGGTATATTGTTGGGATAGTCTTTAATGGGATAGTGGCGGTAAACTTTGATACCTAAATGTT